>NZ_JBWKYJ010000047.1:0-39114 GCF_059423685.1 Acidovorax sp. GW460-11-11-14-LB4
CCACCCGCCCATGCAGCCCCTCAGCGTCAACCAGTACCTTCGCCAGCACATCCGCACCGTCCCCGACTGGCCCGCGCCCGGCGTGCAGTTCCGCGACATCACGCCACTGCTGCAGGACCCGAAAGTGTTCCGTGTGCTGATCGATGCCTTCGTGCACCGCTACATGGACAAGGCGCTGCGCCCCGACGTGGTGGCGGGCCTGGATGCGCGGGGCTTCATCCTGGGCGCCGTGGTGGCCTACGAGCTGAACGTGGGCTTCGTGCCCATCCGCAAGAAAGGCAAGTTGCCCTTCACCACGGTGGAGGAAACCTACGAACTCGAATACGGCAGCGCCACCGTGGAGCTGCACACCGACGCCGTGAAGGCCGGCGACCGCGTGCTGCTGATCGACGACCTGATCGCCACCGGCGGCACCATGATGGCCGGCAAGAAGCTGTTGGAAAAACTGGGGGCCACCGTCACCGAAGGTGCCGCCATTGTCGATTTGCCCGAGTTGGGCGGATCACAGCGCCTGCGCGATGCGGGCCTGCCGCTCTACACCCTGGTGGACTTCGCAGGGCACTGACCCGAGGGCCGTCGCACGGGCGCACGGCCCGCTCAGGGCGTGCACCACATGACCTTTGGCTCAGTTGAGTTCGCCGTACTGCGTGCTGCTGAGGTCGGGGGCGGGACCGTCGGCACCGGGCATTTCGGTGTCTTCAAAACCCGTGGGCTGGGACGGTGGCAGCAATGGACCCGAACGCACGGGCACGCCCGGCTTGGCGGCCGCAGCGGTAGCCGCTGACGATCCTGCCGCGTTGGCCAGCGCGCGCTTGAACGCGGCCACCTCGTCGGCCTCGATGGGTTCAAAGCGGGCAGAAGAGGGCTGCCGCGCTGCGGCCAGCGGTGCGGGTGCAGACACGAGGGGCGCGGGGGCCGACACCGCGCCGAGCGGGCGGCGCGCTGCCAGCGGGGCCGCTGCCGGCGCCAAAGGAGCAGGGGAAACAGGTGCCGCAACAGCCGCGGCGGGGCGTGCGCCCGCCAGCGGTGCAGGCGACGGGGCCAGGGGTGCCGGGGCCGTGGCCGCTGCTGCCGGCGGACGGCGCACCGCCGTAGAAGCCGCCTGCAACGGCAGCGCAGCGCCCTGGGGCGCCACGCCCTTTTGCGGAATGCCCACCGCCACATGGTCGTTGATGCGCCAGTACACGGCCGTCACCAGGATGTCGTAGCGGGTTTTGGCGGTCTGGGCGATGAGCGCCTCGATCTCGCTCAGGCGCACCGTCTCGCCGCCGTATTCCCGGGCCAGGTCCATCATCACCAGGAACTGGCGGCCGCGCTGGTCAAGCGACAGCACCTTGAACTTGTAGCTGGCCGACAGCACGCCAGCGCGCACCATGGCGTCGCGCACCACGGTATAGAGCAGCTCACGGCGCTCCATGCGCTCGTTCTTGCGATTGGCGGCGTGCTCTGGGGGCTGAGGCTCCACGAGCGGCTTGCCCTGGCGCCCAGGTTGCAGGGGCACGGTGGCGTCGGCGTTGAACAGGCCGGAGGGCTCGGCCGCTGCGCGGGGCTTGGCGGGAGCGGGTTTGCGGCTGAACCAACTGAACAGGGACATGGCTTGCTTTCTTCGGATGGTGCCTGGACAAAATCCAAATCGAGTGTAACGCGCCATCCCCCCGCAGAAGGCGGAAGAAGCCCGAGGGAAACCCCCGACAGGCCCCGCCTGTCAGGTGGCCGCAACGCGGCGGCGGCGGTTGCCCAGGCGCTTGGCCAGCACAGCCCCTGCCGCCATGGCCAGACCCAGGGCAATCGCGGGCTGGCGGTTGGTCAGCTCGGTGAAGCGGATGGCCGTGAGGCTCCACAGTTTGCACGGCGCGCTGGCCTGCACGGTGGCGCTGCGTGCGCGGTGCGAGAAGAAAGCGCCTTCACCCACCACAGAGCCAGCGCCCACAATCGCCAGACGCAGGCGTTCTTTTTCGTCCTGGTAGTGCACGCTCAGGCTGCCGCTTTCGACCAGGTACAAGGTGCGGTCCGTAGCACCCTGGCTGAAAAGCACTTGGCCCGCCGGCAACACCACCGGGAGCAGGTAGGACGACAGCACCTCCCACTGGGCGGCCGTCAGCGGGTTGGTCATGCTGTCCTCCGCCGTGGTCTGGGCAATAGCGTCGATCAGACCTTTGAGGTCCACCTTGGAGGCAACGGGCATGGGAACATTCATGGTCCGCCGAAAGTAACCCTGTTACAGATCGGACACAAGCGCTGTTTACGTCCGTTTACAAGATAGGGCGACCAACGGTCGCTATTTACCGATGCAGAAGCTGGAGAAGATCACGCCGAGCAGGTCGTCGGAGGTGAACTCGCCGGTGATGGCGCTCAGGGCGTTCTGCGCCAGCCGCAGCTCCTCGGCCAGCAGGTCCAGCGCCGGGCCCTGGGCCTGCAGTTGGTCAGCAGCTTCCTGCAGGTGCAGCGACACGGCCTGCAGCGCCTGCACATGCCGCGCCCGGGCAATGTAGATGCCCTCGGGTGCCGACTGCCAGCCCGCCACGTCCAGCAGCAGCCGTCGCAATCCGTCCAGCCCCTGACCGGTGCGGGCCGACAGATGCACCGCAGGGCGCCGGGGGTTGGCCGTAGGCGCAACACCGGCCGCGCAGTCCAGCTTGTTCCAGACATCGATCACGGGGATGTTTTTTGGCAATTTTTGCCCCAAGGCGCTTTCGATATCTGCGTCGGCAGCTACATATTCAGGAGCACTTTGCCGCGACAGGTCGTGCAGGAACAGCACGGCGTCTGCCCCAGCAATCTCGTCCCAGGCGCGGGCGATGCCGATGCGCTCGACCTCATCACTGCTGTCGCGCAGGCCGGCGGTATCGATGATGTGCAGCGGCACCCCTTCGATCTGGATGGTCTGCTGGACCTTGTCGCGCGTGGTGCCGGCAATGGGCGTGACGATGGCCAGCTCGGCCCCTGCCAGCGCATTGAGCAGCGAGCTTTTGCCGGCATTGGGCTGCCCGGCGATGACCACCTTGATGCCCTCGCGCAGCAAAGCGCCCTGGCGCGCGCGCTGCATCACCGAGGCCAACGTTTGCTGCAAGTTCGATAGCTGGCCATGCGCATCGGCCTTGCGCAAGAAGTCGATTTCTTCTTCAGGAAAGTCCAGCGTGGCCTCCACCAGCATGCGCAGATGGATGAGTGCGTCGCGCAGGCTGTGGATTTCTGCAGAAAACGCGCCGGTCAGCGAGCGGCTGGCGCTGCGGGCTGCGGCTTCCGTGCTGGCGTCGATCAGGTCGGCAATCGCCTCGGCCTGGGCCAGGTCGATCTTGTCGTTCAGGAAAGCCCGTTCGGTGAACTCCCCGGGTTGGGCCACGCGCAGGCCCGGCAGACAGGGCTGGCCGGTCGCCGGTTGGGTGGCAGTCCCCGCCTCCAGACAGCGCGCCAGCAGCAGCTGCAGCACCACCGGGCCCCCATGCGCCTGCAGCTCCAGCACGTCTTCGCCGGTGTAGCTGTGCGGACCGGGGAAGTACAGCGCGAGCCCCTGGTCGATGGCCCGGCCCTGTGCATCCCGAAAGGGCAGGTACGTCGCTTCGCGGGGCTTGAGGGTGCGGCCGCACAGCGCCTGCACCAGGGCCTCCAGCCCTTTGCCCGACACCCGTACGATGCCGACGGCCCCGCGCCCGGGGGCAGTGGCGATGGCAACGATGGGGTCGTGGTGGCGTGCAAGCATGGGCAGGGACTTTACAAGGTGACAGAAAAAAGGCCGCTTGCGCGGCCTTTGGGGGTCAGTTCGTGGATGTCAGCGTTGCCGCTGCGGCATCACTTGAACTTGGGCAGATTGAACTGCGGTGGCACGCCCATGCGGGTGTTGATGATCCACTGCTGCGCAATCGACAAGATGTTGTTGGTCAGCCAGTACAGCACCAGGCCAGCCGGGAAGAAGAAGAACATCACGCTGAAGATCAGCGGCATGAACCACATCATCTTGGCCTGCATCGGGTCTGGTGGCGCGGGGTTCAGGGCCGTTTGCAGCAGCGACGACAGCGTCATCAGCAGCGGCAGGATGAAGAACGGGTCCGGGGCCGACAGGTCGTGGATCCAGCCGATCCAGGGCGCGTTGCGCATTTCCACGCTGGACAGAAGCACCCAGTACAGGGCGATGAACACGGGGATCTGGATCATGATGGGGAAGCAGCCGCCCATCGGGTTGACCTTTTCCTCGCGGTAGATGCGCATCATCTCCTGCTGCATCTGCTGCGGCTTGTCCTTCAGGCGCTCGCGCATCTCCATGATCTTGGGGTTGATGGCCTTCATCTTGGCCATGCTGGCGTAGGCCTTGGCGTTGAGCCAGTAGAACGCGATCTTGAGCAGCAGCACCAGCGCCACGATGGACCAGCCCCAGTTGTTCAAGAGCTTGTGCAGCTGGTCCAGCAGCCAGTACAGCGGCTTGGACAAGATGGTCAGCCAGCCGTAGTCCTTGACCAGCTCCAGGCCGGGGTACAGCTTTTCCATCATGGTCTCGACCTGCGGGCCGGCGAACAGGCGCGCGTCGATGGTCTTGGTGGCGCCCGGCTCGATGGTGCCGAGGGAGGTCAGCATGCCCACGGAGTACAGGTTGGTGTCCACCTTGCGGGTGAAGGGCTCGCGCTGCACGCCGTCGGCCAGCAGCCATGCAGTGGCGAAATAGTGCTGCACCATGGCGACGTAGCCATTGGCCGAGTCCTTGGGAATGTCGACTTTGCCGCTTTCGATGTCCTTGAACTCGATCTTCTGGTACTTCTTGGCTTCGGTGAAAACCGCCGGACCGGTGAAGGTGGAGTAGAACGACGACTCGCCTGGCGGCTTGTTGCCGTCGCGCACCAGTTGCAGGTACAGCTGGGGCGATACAGCGGCGCTGCCCGTATTGACGATGTCGTGCTTGACGGCGATGTCATAAGCGCCGCGTTTGATGGTCCAGGTCTTGACCAGCTTCACGCCGCCCTGGTCGGGCGACTCGAAGCGGATGCTCATGGAGTCTTCACCGTCCTTGAGTTCGCGCGGGCCGGGAACGGCCGTCATCACCGTCTTGTGCGTGGGGAAAGTGCCGCCCACCAGGCCGGTCTGCGCCACGTAGACGCGCTGCGCGCTCTCGTCCAGCAACAGGAAGTTGCGGGCCTTGTCGGTCATGTCGGCGTGCTTGAGCAGCTCGGCCTGGGTGAGCGAGCCGCCTTCGCTGTCGAACACCAGGCGATACAGGTCGGTCTTGACCTCAATGCGTTCGCGTTTGGCAGGCGCAGCCGCTGCTGCGGGCTGACCGGGCACGGCTGCTGCGCCCTGCGCGGCCGCAGTAGCAGCGGGCACGCTGGTGGCTGGCACGCTTGCGGCCCCGGTCGCACCGGAGGCCGCGCCTGCGGCAGCAGCAGGCGCTGTCACAGCGGGCGTGGTCGGGAAAAAGGTGGCCTTGTTGCCGTTGTGCAGCTGCCACTTGTCCCACAGCAGAACCATGGAAAAGCCAAAAATCACCCACAGGATGGTGCGGCGAATGTCGTTCATGAAGACTTCTTTGGTGAGGATGGGGGAGTGGTGGAAGGGGTGAGCCTAGAGAAAAGCCGCAGGCTGCGCGGCAGATCTTGCGGGACCGGATCATGGCCCCCGTCACACCAGGGGTGGCAGCGTACCAGCCTGCGCACCGTCAGATAACTGCCTGCTGCAGCGCCGTGCTGCTCCAGCGCCTGCAGCGAATAGACCGAGCAGGTCGGCTCAAAGCGGCAGGCCGAGCCCAGCCAGGGGCTGAGAAACAGCCGATAGCCTTTGACCACGCCGATCAGCAGGCGCTGCATCATGGGGCAGTCACCGGCTCTGCCACCGGCGGCACAGGCGCAGCAACCGCTGCGCCCGAATGCCGGATGGCATATCCAAACAGCTGCAGCAGCTCCGCGCGTACCGCCTGCTTGAGCTGGTCGGACGTGGCGCTCACGAACTGCTTGCGATCAAACGCCGAGCGCAGGCGCACCACATGGGCGGCCTGCGGCAAACGCGCCTCAAACGTGGCGCCCACGGTGTAGATCTGCCGTTTGATGGTGTTGCGCGTCACGGCGCGGCGCGCCCAGCGCTTGGGCACCATGGCACCCATCCAGACGCCCTGAACGACAAACAGGGCCTGCGGCCCTTGCGTGTGCGGCAAGGAGCCGGGCCCTGTAGGTGCAACAGTGGCGGCTTGGCTGACAACTGCGGTGCTGTTGGCGTCCAGTGCCAAACGGTGCAACGCAAAATGCGCCGTGCGGGAGACAGTGCCCCCCGCCATCGCAGCCTGGAACTGCGGCCGGGTTTTTAGCCTGTGCATGCAAGCGCCCCGTTTGGAACCTGGCGGTACAAACCGGGAACAGGCGGGGAGCAGGCCGTAGACCGTATCGGCCTTAGACGGCCAGGCGCTTGCGGCCCTTGGCGCGGCGTGCGTTGATAACGGCACGGCCGCCGCGGGTCTTCATGCGGACGAGGAAACCGTGGGTGCGCGCGCGGCGCGTCTTGGAGGGCTGGTAAGTACGTTTCATGGTGCTATTCCTTGAGGTTCAGTTCCGGACTGCTGCTCTTGAACCCCCTGCAATCTGCACACCCACACTATGTATAAAACATCGCCTGGAGGCAGACCCACGGGGCAGAAATAACGGCGCGCCGGGTCAAATCACCCTGAACACATTCAGGGAAACCCAAAATTATCGCAGGCTTGTGGCCGACTGGCAATGCCTTTCGATGGGCAGGCCTTTACCAGCGGGTCGCAGAGGCAGCAGTGCCCGACCCTTTCAGGCCACTTCTTCCCCGCATGACAACCCCGGATTCCCCCGGATGACAGCCGCCTTCAAATTGTGGATAACTCCTTGACAAGCTACAATCCACCGCCTTACCCCGTTCCTCCTATCCACAATAAGAATTCCCCAGAAATGACCGAGGAACCCACCCGCAGCCCTATCAATTCGCCCGGCTCAGATGCCGGTCAGGGCCTGTGGCAAGCCTGCGTTGAGCAACTGGCACAAGACCTGCCAGAACAACAATTCAACACCTGGATCAAGCCCCTGATTGCCCAAGTGGCCGAAGACTTCTCCAAAGTCACGCTGCTCGTGGGCAACCGCTTCAAGCTCGACTGGATCCGCGCCCAGTACGCCGGCCGCATTGCTGCGCTGCTCGAAGGCCTGTATGGCCAACCGGTCACACTGGAGTTAGCACTCGCTCAGCGCGAATCCGTTGCCAGGACTTATGTACGGCCCGCATCGCAGGAGCCTTCCAGCCCCGCAGCGCCAGCCGAAACCCCCTCCAGCAGCAACGATGAGGCCTCAGCGGGCGCGTTCCGCAACCGCCTCAACGCCGCCCTCACCTTCGAGACCCTGGTGGAGGGCACGGCCAACCGAATGGCGCGCTCGGCGGCGATGCACGTGGCCGGCATGCCGGGCCATCTGTACAACCCGCTGTTCATCTACGGCGGCGTGGGCCTGGGCAAGACCCACCTGGTGCACGCTGTGGGCAACCGCCTGCTGCAGGACAAGCCCGACGCCAAAGTTCTCTACATCCATGCCGAGCAGTTTGTGTCGGATGTGGTTAAGGCCTACCAGCGCCGCACCTTCGATGAGTTTAAGGAGCGCTATCACTCGCTCGACCTGCTGCTGATCGACGACGTACAGTTCTTCGCCAACAAGGACCGCACGCAGGAAGAATTCTTCAACGCCTTCGAAGCCCTGCTGGCCAAGAAGTCGCACATCGTGATGACGTCGGACACCTACCCCAAGGGCCTGGCCAACATCCACGAGCGGCTGGTGTCGCGCTTCGACTCGGGCCTGACGGTGGCCATCGAGCCGCCCGAACTCGAAATGCGCGTGGCCATTCTGATCAACAAGGCTCGCGTCGAAGGCACCGAGATGCCGGAAGAAGTCGCCTTCTTCGTGGCCAAGAACGTGCGCTCCAACGTGCGCGAGCTCGAAGGCGCGCTGCGCAAGATCCTGGCGTACTCGCGCTTCAACCAGAAAGAGATTTCGATCCAGCTCGCCCGCGAGGCGCTGCGTGATCTGCTGTCCATCCAGAACCGGCAGATTTCTGTGGAAAACATCCAGAAGACGGTGGCCGACTACTACAAGATCAAGGTCGCCGACATGTACAGCAAGAAGCGCCCGGCCAGCATTGCCCGCCCGCGCCAGATTGCGATGTACCTGGCCAAGGAGCTGACGCAAAAGAGCCTTCCCGAGATCGGAGAATTGTTTGGCGGGCGCGACCACACCACGGTTTTGCATGCTGTGCGCAAGATTGCGGGCGAACGCCAGCAGCTGACCGAGTTGAACCAGCAGCTGCACGTGCTGGAGCAGACGCTCAAAGGGTAGCGCCAAGTGTAGATAACCAGCGGGAAACGCCCGTCGGGCAGCCCCACGAAGAAGCGACCCCGTTAAGGGGCAAAATGGCGGGTTATAGATAGCAGGGGGAGGCATGACCTGTGCCGCTGTCCACTCACCGTCCCAAAACCACAAGAGGTTGATGACATGATCGTCCTGAAGGCAACACAAGACAAGGTTCTCGCGGTTCTGCAGTCCGTGGCTGGCATCGTGGAGCGCCGCCACACGCTGCCCATCCTGGCCAATGTGCTGATCCGCAAGACGGGCAATGCCCTGCAGCTGACGACCAGCGACCTCGAAATCCAGATCCGCACCACGGCCGAACTGGGTGGCGACACCGGCGACTTCACCACCACCGTGGGGGCGCGCAAGCTCATCGACATCCTGCGCACCATGCCCGGTGACCAGACGGTCAGCCTCGAATCGGCCCAGTCCAAGCTCATCCTCAAGGGCGGCAAGAGCCGCTTCACGCTGCAAAGCCTGCCGGCCGAAGACTTCCCGCTGGTGCAGGAGTCCGCCGCCTTTGGCCCCGTGTTCGCCGTGCCCCAAAAGACGCTGAAGGACCTGCTCGGCCAGGTGTCGTTCGCAATGGCGGTGCAGGACATCCGCTACTACCTCAACGGCATCCTGTTCGTGGCCGAGGGCAAGACCCTGAGCCTGGTCGCCACCGACGGCCACCGCCTTGCCTTTGCCAGCGCCACGCTGGACGTCGAAGTGCCCAAGCAGGAAGTCATCCTGCCGCGCAAGACCGTGATCGAGCTGCAGCGCCTGTTGTCTGATGCGGGTGGCGAGAACCAGCCCCACATCGAGATGCAGTTCGCCAACAACCAGGCCAAGTTCACCTTTGGCGGAATGGAGTTCGTGACCAAGCTGGTCGAGGGCAAGTTCCCCGACTACAACCGCGTGATCCCCAAGAACCACAAGAACAGCATCACCCTGGGTCGCGCCCCGCTGCTGGCCAGCCTGCAGCGCACGGCCATCATGACCAGCGACAAGTTCAAGGGCGTGCGCCTGAACCTGGAGCCCGGCACCTTGCGCGTGGCGTCCAACAACGCCGAGCAGGAAGAGGCCGTGGACGAGCTCGACATCGACTACGGTGGCGACACCATCGAGATCGGCTTCAACGTGACCTACCTCATCGACGCCCTGGCCAACATGGGCCAGGACATGGTGAAGGTGGAGCTTTCGGATGGCAACAGCTCTGCGCTGCTGACCATCCCCGACAACGACAGCTTCAAGTACGTCGTGATGCCCATGCGCATTTGAAGCGGCGTGGCACAAGCCCTGCCCCACAGTCGCAGCGCCACACCGCGAACGCTACTTTATTGATAGCTGCAAGCGCATATTCAATATGCGCTTGCGCCCAATTAGACCATTGAACATATTGGAAACCCCGGTTTCCACGGATCCCAAGGCCCACCATGACCGTTGACAACAACATTCCCTCCGAGCCCGAATCCTCCGGCGTCTCCGGCCATGTGGAGCCCACCGTTGCCAAGATCGACACCAACCAGGCCGGCGCCAGCGAAAGCTATGGCGAAGGCGCCATCACCATCCTCGAAGGCCTGGAAGCCGTGCGCAAGCGCCCCGGCATGTACATCGGCGACACCAGCGACGGCACCGGCCTGCACCACCTGGTGTTTGAGGTGGTCGACAACTCCATCGACGAGGCCCTGGCCGGCCACTGCGATGACATCGTGGTGACCATCCACACCGACAACTCCATCAGCGTCACCGACAACGGCCGCGGCATTCCCACGGGCGTGAAGATGGACGACAAGCACGAGCCCAAGCGCAGTGCCGCAGAAATCGCCCTGACCGAGCTGCATGCAGGCGGCAAGTTCAACCAGAACAGCTACAAGGTCTCCGGCGGCCTGCACGGCGTGGGCGTGAGCTGCGTGAATGCATTGAGCAAATGGCTGCGCCTGACCGTTCGCCGCGAAGGCAAGGTGCACCAGATCGAATTTGCACGCGGCTTTGTGCAAGACCGCCTGCTGTCGACCGTGGACGGCTTTGAAGTCAGCCCCATGAAGGTGACCGGCGAGACCGAAAAGCGCGGCACCGAAGTGCACTTTTTGCCCGACACCGAGATCTTCAAAGAGAACAACGACTTTCACTACGAGATCTTGGCCAAGCGCCTGCGCGAACTCTCGTTTTTGAACAACGGCGTGCGCATTCGTTTGAAGGACGAGCGCAGCGGCAAGGAAGACGACTTCTCGGGCGCCGGTGGCGTGCGCGGCTTTGTCGAGTTCATCAACAAGGGCAAGACGGTGTTGCACCCCACCTCGTTCTACGCCGCAGGCGAGCGCCCGGCAGAGACGTACGGTGGCATCCCCGGCACGCACATTGGCGTGGAAGTGGCCATGCAGTGGAACAGCGCATACACCGAACAGGTGCTGTGCTTTACCAACAACATCCCCCAGCGTGACGGCGGCACCCACCTGACCGGCCTGCGCGCCGCGATGACCCGCGTCATCAACAAGTACATCGAAGAAAACGAGCTGGCCAAGAAGGCCAAGGTCGAAGTCACCGGCGACGACATGCGCGAAGGCCTGTGCTGCGTCTTGAGCGTGAAGGTGCCCGAGCCCAAGTTCAGCAGCCAGACCAAGGACAAGCTGGTGTCGAGCGAAGTGCGCGCCCCGGTGGAAGACATCGTGGGCAAGCTGCTCACCGACTACCTGCAAGAAAAGCCCAACGACGCCAAGATCATCTGCGGCAAGATCGTGGAAGCTGCCCGCGCCCGCGAAGCCGCCCGCAAGGCCCGCGAAATGACGCGCCGCAAGGGCGTGCTCGACGGCATGGGCCTGCCCGGCAAACTGGCCGACTGCCAGGAAAAAGACCCGGCGATGTGCGAGATCTACATCGTGGAGGGTGACTCCGCCGGCGGCTCTGCCAAGCAAGGCCGCGACCGCAAATTCCAGGCCATCCTGCCCCTGCGCGGCAAGATCCTGAACGTAGAAAAAGCGCGGTATGAAAAGCTGCTGACCAGCAACGAAATCCTCACACTGATCACGGCCCTGGGCACCGGCATCGGCAAGGCCGGTGGCACCACCGGGGGCGACGACTTTGACGTGGCCAAGCTGCGCTACCACCGCATCATCATCATGACCGACGCCGACGTGGACGGCGCCCACATCCGCACCCTGCTGCTCACCTTCTTCTACCGCCAGATGCCCGAACTGGTGGAGCGCGGCCACATCTACATCGCGCAGCCGCCGCTGTACAAGGTCAAGGCTGGCAAGGAAGAGCTGTACCTGAAGGACGCCCCCGCGCTCGACGGCTTTTTGCTGCGCATTGCGCTGAACCACGCCAGCGTGACCACCGGCGGCGCCAACCCGCAAACCCTGACGGGCGAGACCCTTGCCGAACTGGCGCGCAAGCACCAGATCGCTGAAAGCGTGATCGCCCGCCTGGGCAACTTCATGGACGCCGAAGCCCTGCGCGCCATTGCCGACGGCGTGAGCCTGAAGCTGGACACCGTGGCCGAAGCCGAAGCCAGCGCCGTGGCCCTGCAGGCCAAGCTGCGCGAACTGAACACCACCGGCGCCCCCGCCGAAGTGGCCGGCGAATTCGATGCCCGCACCGACAAGCCCCTGCTGCGCATCAGCCGCCGCCACCACGGCAACATCAAGAGCAGCGTCATCACGCAAGACTTTGTGCACGGCGCCGACTACGCCGCCCTGGCCGAAGCCGCCGAAACCTTCCGCGGCCTGCTGGCCGAAGGCGCCAAAGCGATGCGCGGCGAGGGTGAGAAGCAAAAGGAAGAAAAAGTCGGCGACTTCCGCCAGGCCATGAAGTGGCTGATCAGCGAAGCCGAACGCAGCACATCCCGCCAGCGCTACAAGGGCCTGGGCGAAATGAACCCCGAGCAGCTGTGGGAAACGACGATGGACCCCAATGTGCGCCGCCTGCTTCGCGTGCAGATCGACGATGCGATCGAAGCGGACCGGGTGTTCACGATGCTGATGGGGGATGAGGTCGAGCCGCGCAGGGACTTTATCGAGACGAATGCGCTGCGGGCGGGGAATATTGACGTTTGAGGCGAATGGCGAACGTCGCTGCCTCGACTTCGAGCAACGCCCCCCCTTTTTTTGTATGTGTACCGCCCGTATCAGTCCGGCTTGGTACGTCTCCAGAGCCTCGCAACCGCTTCGTAGCTTTGGAAGCGACTAGCACCCATAGGATCGTCGTCATAAGTTACAACGAGTAGGTTCGCCGGATTTACGGACCCCTTTGGGTTCCGTAAAGCTACTGAGAGTTCGCCGTTAATCGGGGAAAGGCCCCCTCGTTCCGCCTCCATTGCCAGTACGCGCACCACCCAAAACGGTTGGGGCAACGACTGGCCGGGAATCGCGCCATCGGAAACTCTAGCTTCGCCGGATACCTCATAAATTGAAGACCGATCGGATTTGTTTGCGTTGCACCATCCGCAGCACAGCCGAAGGTTGTCTACGTCGTCGGATCCTCCACGAGAGAACGGCGTGACATGGTCGACTTCAATTCTGAGGTGCCTGCGGTTGAGCCCAATTGGCTTGAATATGTCGATGAGCTGGGGAGACTTTGGCAACTCTTTAGACAGCTCCAAAAAACAGTCTATGGCCTCTTGCTGAAACCGCCATCCACAAACCCAACAGTGCAGCTTTCCCGCCGCTAAGTCCACAAGCTGGCGCCTGAGCGCACTGCTGAGCGTTACGCGTCTCCTGGTCAAAGATCGGCGTCTCGCTTCTCCATATGCCAATTTCGCCACTTGGCTAGCCAACTCGTTGACATCGCCGGGGGACAGCTCCGTCATAGCAGACCGAATATAGGCTAGAACATCCGAAAATATATACGGATAGCCGGTATCTAGACGAGCGTAAACCTCAACATCACAAATAGTCCCTAAAAACCAACTCGCCCATTGTCGATTGGCATCCCCGCGTAAGACGTCATTCAGATTTCCCAACACTCTGTCCGGGACGTGTAATCGAGCAATATCGTGGAGTCCGTTCCTGCGCCAGGGTGCGCCAGGGTCGGCTAGAGAAGCCGATAAAAATTCTTGCAAATGCAGAGACATTTCTCAAACCACAGTAGGCTTACTAAAGCTCCTCAGATCGGGCAGTCTTTCCTTTGGACCTGTTCGGTATTCGTCCCACAACTTTGACCAACTAAAACGAATACCGGGCGAATCTTTTTTTACACCTGCTCGATCGAGTCGCCAGTCGCGGTTGAAATAGTCCCGATCGACATCAGCAAGCCAGTCCGCGACGATCTCTTTTATTTGAGCATCGTTCTTTATTTCAGTTTTAGCCATCGCCATATAGCGAAAGAAATCGGCCGCAAGTATATGAAGAGTCGGCTTATTAAACAAGTTTGATCCTCTTGGATTCCCCCAGTAGTTATGGTCATTCTTGTCTTTAGTAGAAGCAAAGTAATTCCGCACTTCCGTCCAGAACTCAATAAAGACTCCGCGCCACGGTCCATCAATTGAACTCCAATACTCAGAGCTCGTTGAAAAACCAGCGGCTTGATACCCTGCAACAATCGGGGATTGATCTAAAAATTTCGCCCGCCACTGATTTGCATAGTCATTTTTCTGATGATAAAAGGATGCCCCTCTTAGATCCCTAAAAATCTGTACGAGAGAAACCATTACGGGCCAAGGAAGTAATTCATTTTGATTACCTCCGCTCATCCCGAGGTCGACCAATCCAGCGAATGGACTTAGTCTATTTCGCGCTACAAACGACGCAGCTCTAGATTCGTCAAGTGGAATTCCTGCATTTTGCAGTCTATCGGTGACCTTCTCCAATTCATCCTCTGACAAACTGGTAGAAACTATGGTGCCGAGCAGCGCGCGCCCGATGGGAGTAGCCTTTTGGTTAACTACGACGAACTGAAACACATGTTCAGCCGGGCTTGGATCGAGAAGGAGAGAAATCGGGAGGCACCGGGACGCTTTGTAAACCAGATCGTTGGTTACTGCCTCGGCAGTTTCGCCAGCAGCGATTCTGCGATCAGCTTCGGCCATAGCATCTGCCGTCTCGAGCGTTCGCCGTGCAGCCAGCAGCGCACCGCGCAGTCGATGCTGACCGTCCATAACGACAACTGGCCTAATATAGCTTTCCATCGCCTCGCGACTGAAGCCGAGCAAGGAATTTTCAGCAAATTGAGGCCCGAGTTTTTTCAATATCTCGCGTCGAGCTGAAACTTCTTCCCAAAATTCAGCGATATGTGACTCCTCAAATAACGCAGAGGTAGAGCCATCGCTCTCGCTTTCCTCCGAACCAGAAGCCTCATCGTCGTTACTAGCGACATCGCTACTATTATCGCCATCAATAATACTATCTTGATCCGGCTCTCCCAGCAGGCCAATTGCTCGAGCCCGGAGCTGGAGTTTGGCTACTATCGACTCGGGCGCAGGCATTCCTTTCAATGCAGGCACACGATCTTCCAGGTATTGTTGGACGCGCTCGAAAATCTCGAGCATAGTTAGGGAAGGATAATCAGGTGTTGTAATCACGAGCTCCCCTAAGCTCGACTGTCCAGCCATCGGAACGAACTCTACCGTCGCGTCCTTAGCTGTTCGCTCGGAACAGAGCAGCGGATTTTGAAGAGTGTTGTGCGGGTCAGCGAGAAACACAGCTATATCGTCAATACGCTTGTTGTTGTGTTCACGCTGAAAGCCCGCCGTTTCCTCGCCCTCGGCAAAGCGCTTCTTTTGAGGGATGCCCCCCCACCGCTCAATGTCAACTGCAGGTGCCGAGAAGGCGACAAGTTCTTTACCGGTTGCTACCTGCTTGCTCACGATGGCCGGGTACCTAAATTCCATTCTCGTTTCCCCTCAAAAAAAATGATTGTAGGCGTGTGACGAGCGCTCCTTACACGCTCAGACGCAGTCAAACTTGTGGCCAGCGCACCGGCACGGAGGGAAGGTTGCTGTACGAGCGGTCGCGATCGCTCGGGCATTGTTTGCGATGATCGGGCCCTTGTTTGTGGTAGATAATACAAACATGCCCAAGTCTCCTGCAGCTCCGAGCAGTTACACATACACCTTTCCAGCGATCCGGGGAGTCCAAGCACAAAGAGAGTTCTTTGTCTCAATGTGTCCCCTCCGATTGATTCCTAAACTATTCCAGTTCGACGACGAGGAACTGCAGCCAGAGCTGCGAGCCCAGCGCACTTTGAACAAGGGCCGCGTCCCCGAGATAGCTCGCTACATTGTTAACAATCCGCTTGGTTACACGTTTTCGGCGATAACGGCTTCTATTGACGGCGAGGTGAAGTTTGCTGCCACTGATAGCTTGTCCGAGCAGGCCTCCCGACTGGGAACGCTCACGGTTTCGATGGATAGCCGCTTCATCATCAACGATGGACAGCATCGCCGCGCGGCAATTGAAGCGGCGCTTCAGCAGGCACCCGAACTCGGTGACGAATCGATCGCGGTGGTCTTTTTCGTTGATCGTGGACTCCAACGATGCCAACAAATGTTCGCGGACCTGAACAGACATGCTGTCAAGCCCTCGGCATCGCTTGGAATCCTTTATGACCATCGCAACGCAGTGGCGAAGGTTGCGAAGCATCTGTGCCTTATCTCGCCAGTCTTCAAGAATTTAGTTGAGTCAGAGCGCTCAACGCTCTCGGCGCGGTCCCGCAAGCTCTTCACCCTGAGTGCACTGCACTTTGCAACTCAGGAACTCTTGCCCGAGGGGCAGGCCGAAAACTTTGCCATGGCCTCTCAACGGAGCCAGGACTTCTGGGAGGCAGTTTGCGAACAAATCCCTGAGTGGACCTATGTTCGCGAGTCGAAGATGACCGCAGGGGAAGTGCGCAGGGACTTCATCCATTGCCATGCGATCGTGTTGCAAGCCCTCGGCCGCGCAGGGCGGTGTTTGTACGAACAATTTCCTGGCGAGGCCAAGATGCGTATCCAGCGCTTGCGCAACGTGGACTGGTCTCGCAGTAATGCGCAAGTCTGGGAAGGGCGCGCAATGATCGGCGGCGCGATGGCGAAGTCTGGTCAAAACGTGGCGCTCACCACCAACGAGATCAAACGAGTTTTTGGCTTAAAGCTGAGTCGTGATGAGCAGACCGCCGAAAACGCATGGGCAGCATCGCGTGAGCCGGTAAAGCTGAACAAGAGGAAATGACGATGAGTACCACTTCTGCACAGATCATCGAAGAGATACAAAGCCTTTATTTGTCAGATCCACTTCCGTGGATCATTGGCTATAGCGGCGGCAAAGACTCGACGGCATCTCTGCAACTGATATGGAATGCAGTTGCACAGCTCCCTGAAGAAACCCGTCGGTTCAAGCCCATACATGTCATAAGCACAGACACGTTGGTGGAGAACCCGGTCATCGCGCTTTGGGTTGAAGTCTCTTTAACCCAAATGGCTGTGGCGGCCAAAGCCCAGGGGCTCAATATCCAACCTCACCGACTAACGCCGGCCCTTGAAAACCGATTCTGGGTCAATCTAATCGGCAAGGGATACCCAGCACCTCGCGCTAAGTTCCGTTGGTGCACAGACCGCTTAAAAATCAGCGCTTCAACGAAGTTCATTCAAGAGCTATCCGAGGCCAATGGAGAAGCGATCCTGGTGTTAGGGCAGCGCAAAGGCGAGAGCGCAGCGCGCGACAAAGTGATGGATAACTACAAAGGTAGTACGCGTGATCGCTTAAGCCGTAACCGCGATCCGAAGTTATCGCGTGTCTGGGTGTATCTACCCATTGAGACGTGGAGCAGCGACGAGGTGTGGGAGTACATCATCGAGAATCCTAACCCTTGGGGTATCAATAACCAAGATCTTTTCGACATCTACCGCGGTGCCACGCCTGATGCTGAGTGCCCCATCGTGGTGGACAAGTCGACTCCAAGCTGCGGCGACAGTCGTTTTGGATGCTACGTGTGCACGATGGTCTCGCAAGACAAGTCCATGGCAGCCATGATTCAAAACGATGAGGCGAAGGCTTGGATGCAGCCCATCATGGATTTTCGAGACAACTTCCTCGCAGGGGAAGACCGACATTTGCGTGATTTCCGCCGCATGAATGGCCGGTTGATTCTGATGAATGAACGACTAGTGCACGGCCCATATACCCAGGAGCGCCGTGCACAACTTCTACGCGAACTTCTCAAGACACAAGTGAAAGTTCGGCAGGTGATGCCGAGCAGTGCGGGACCACATCTGGAACTCATCGGTCTCGACGAGCTAGAAGAGGTGCGACGCATTTGGGTTTCGGAAAAGGGCGAAATTGAGGATCTTGTACCGTTGCTGTATGAGGAAGCAACTGGCACACGGTACCCCGGTAAAGACCTCGATATCACCCCGTTGGACGCTGATGATCTAGCGCTACTGCGCGAGGTTGCAAGCGAATGGTCGGAAGAAAACTTGCTGGACGAGGGTGATGCTGCGCTACAACAAAGATCGGATGAGCTCTACAAGCTGACCCGAACACTTTTGGCAGCTAGCTTTAAGGGACTGCAGAGCAGGTCTCGCTCCGGGCAATTAGACGAGCTGCAAGATGTGCTCACAAATTTCGCGTTCGTCGATGAGGAAGATGCACTGGCGTTTGCTAAGGAGCACCTTAAAGATCAGGCAGTCGACGAGCCGATTGGCGTGGCAGAGGTTGAGTCTGTCTCAAACACCCGTCACGTTATCCCGATTGCGAACGCACCTCTGTCGAACTAGTTCATGGCAAAAGTCACATTTAAAAGAATTGGGATCCAAAATTTAGGTCCCTATTTAGAACGGCAGTATCTGGACCTTGGGGTACTTTCGCAAAAGCCAATCATCCTGGTACGAGCGCTGAACGGCAGCGGCAAAACAACGCTACTTAACTGTCTTCAAATCGCACTCTACGGGGCAAAGGCGATCGGCACCGGGCGCGCAAGCGAATACGACTCGTTAATCCGAAGCCTTCACCGTGAAGACGCGCAAGGGCCAGCGCAGATTCTCCTCGACCTCCAAATCGACGCTAATGGCGAAAGCGAAAGAATCACGGTTAGCCGGGAATGGCATCTCGGCACAAAGCTCCAAGAACGCATGGTCGTGACACGCGGAGGGCAAGAAGATCCACAACTCGCACAGGAGTGGACTGAGTACCTCGACGGAATCCTTCCGTCTGAGTTACTGCAACTCTTCTTATTTGACGGCGAGAAAATCGAAGCTCTAGCCAATCCCAAAACGCTACCTGAGATGCTGCGGCGGGCCACCGAAGCATTCCTTGGCATCGGCGGCATTGACGCGCTGCAGAAGGATTTGGTGGCTGTCGAACGGCGCGCCGTACTTCAAGCCAAGGAGGCTAGTGGAGACTATGAACAAGCCAGGACTGAGTTGCAAGTTCTAGAAGATCAAAAAAATGCCGCTCAGGCTGCGGTAGATGTCTTGCGAAACAGCTTTCCGCTAGCTGAGCAGGAAGCAGAAACTGCGCGCACCGTCTACGAACGTGCATCACAAAAAGCGCAGCGTTCTGGGCTGGGAGCATTCGAGAAAGCCGCAGAGATTCGCGCTGCAGAGCAAGCCGCCCGTGCAGAAGTTACGGAAGCGGCCGTGGCCGTGCGAGAGGCGTTGGCCGATCCATTGGCCCCGCTGGCATTGGCGAAAAATCTTTGGGATGCCTACAAAAGGGAGTGGGCTACGCAGCAAGACACGCTTGCCAACAAACAGCTTTTTAGCGAGATCCAAAGGCGGGATCAGCGTGTATTGAAGAAGCTGCGCGACGACTTGGAAGACGCTTCATTTGAGGCGATCCGGAACGTTCTGATCGCAGATAGCAAACGCTACGCCGCTGCGGCACAGCGTCAGATCTTTCTGGTGCAAGCTGCCGAGCCCGACAGCCTCGATTCATCGATTCAAAGTGCGAGCGAGCGGCACGAGAAGGCAAGAAAAGCGCTTGCAGAAGCCAAGCGGAAACTGGCGGACATGGAGCGCATGGTCGCAGCCATTCCGGCCAGCGATCAGCTTGCGGAAGTGCTTACTGATTTGAAAAAGAAAGCTGAAGCGCAAGCAGGCGCTGAGGCTCGACTGGCTTACGTAAAAAAACAGTTGGAAGAACAACTTTCCCTCTTGGAGCACACCTCAACACGCGCGAACGCCGCGCGCGCACGGATGAGCAAGGATTTCCAGGGCAATGCTCACAGCACCAAAGCAATAGGTGCTGCCGTTCGTTCACGCGCGGTCCTGGCTGCCTTCAAAGAGCGCTTGCTTGCGTCGAAAGCGAAATGGCTCTCCGAAAAAATTACCGAGGAACTCAGAAGCCTAATGCGCAAGCAGAGCTTGGTAACAGGAGTCCGAGTAGATCCCGACACCTATCAAGTCACGATCATTGGCGCACGCGGCGTCGAGCTTCCGATGGAGCGACTTTCTGCAGGCGAGCGACAGCTTTTGGCCATAGCAGTTCTAAGCGCACTCATCCGTGAACGCAAAGGACAGTTTCCTGTTGTAGTAGACACCCCCTTGGCCAGATTGGATCGGACACATCGGGAAGCACTGATTCGCCGTTTCTTC
Organism: Acidovorax sp. GW460-11-11-14-LB4; assembly: GCF_059423685.1. NCBI lineage: Bacteria > Pseudomonadati > Pseudomonadota > Betaproteobacteria > Burkholderiales > Comamonadaceae > Acidovorax > Acidovorax sp. GW460-11-11-14-LB4. Next base: position 19,813 of record NZ_JBWKYJ010000047.1, read on the forward strand.
GCCAAGGTCTCTCATCAAGTTATCGTCCTTTCCACCGACGAAGAGGTTGAGGGAAGCGTATTCGAAGCAATGGCAAGGTACACCTCCAAGGCCTATCAGATCGAATTCTCGGATAACACACGGTCATCGCATGTCGGGCCCCTTAAAGAACTAAGCACGGTACCAGCATGATTGAACGCGTCAAACTCACCGCAACTGCGAAGCAACAGCTAATCACCCTAAAGCGACGGACAGGCATCGATCACTACAACGTGATCTGTCGCCACGCGCTGATGACTTCACTTGGTAGCGATAGCGCGCTTCCAGCCGAGGCTTTGAATTTCTCAGGGGGCATCGAAATCGACTGGAAAGTTTTCGCTGGTGATGCAGCAGATACCTATTTCAACTTAATTGCGATTCGGGCACTGCAAGACAAAGGGGAGGTGACCCCAGAGGCGATTAGGTCCACGCTTACGTCGCATGTTCATCGTGGTCTTTCGTTGCTGGTCTCTTCGAATAAATTCAGCATCTAGCGTTTTCTGCGGACACGTAGCAATGCGACCCGAGCAGAATCAACCGATGTCCACTGCCCTTGCAACTCGAGCATTTATAGATGCGCTCCCCCATCGCCATCGTTGACGTTGACCGCCTGGACACCTGGTCCCGCTACCGCGCAGGCCTGTGCGACACCTGTGCGGCCAACTGCTGCACGATGCCGCTGGAGGTGCAACTGTCCGACCTGGTGCGGCTCGAACTGGTGGACCCGTTCGAGGCCGAGCATGAAGAAATCCGCCACATTGCCAAGCGGCTGCAAAAGGCGCGGCTGATTGACCACTTCAACCACAAGAACGCGATCTTCACGATGGCGCGGCGGGCCAGTGGGGACTGCAACTTTCTCGACCCCAAGACGCGGCTGTGCACGGTGTATGACAAGCGGCCCGAGACCTGCCGCCTGCACCCGCAGAAGAAGAGTCCCAAGCCGGGCTACTGCGCATACGGGGCGCGGGATCTGCAGCGGCGGGGCTGATGACAAACAAGCGCTGAGGTGTGTCGCACCTCTCATCTGCACAAGCCCGCCACCGTCTGGAACTGCGCCCCCGCGCGCTCACGCCATGTCGCGCAGTTCGCGGCGCAGGATCTTGCCGACGCTGGACTTGGGCAAGGCCTCCACAAACACGATCTGCCGGGGCACCTTGTAGGCGGTGAGCGCTGCGCGGCAGTGGGCGGCGATGTGGTCTGCATCCACCGGTGGCGCAGTGCCCGCCGCGCGCACCACATACAGCCGCAGCGCCTCGCCCGTCTTCTCGTCCGGAACGCCGATGCAGGCGCATTCCAGCACGCCGGGGCAGGCGGTAGCCACGGCTTCGACTTCGTTGGGGAAGACGTTGAAGCCTGAGACGATGACCATGTCCTTCTTGCGGTCCACGATCTTGAGGAAGCCGCGCTCGTCCAGTTGGCCGATGTCGCCGGTGCGGAAGTAGCCGTCGGGGGTGAAGGCGGATGCGTTGGCCTCGGGCTGCTGCCAGTAGCCGCCCATGACCTGGGGGCCTTTCACGCAAACCTCGCCGGGCTGGCCCAGGGGCACGGGGTGGCCGTGGTCGTCCAGCAGCAGCACGTCGGTGGAAGGCAGGGGCAGGCCGGTGCTGCCGCTGAAAGCCGTGACCGATGCGGGGTTGAAGGCCACCACAGGGCTGGTCTCGCTCAGGCCGTAGCCTTCGCGGATGAACTGGCCGGTGATGGCCTGCCAGCGGGCAGAGACCGAGGGCAGGATGGCAGCGCCGCCGCCGCCCGCCAGCCGCAGGTTGGAGAAATCCACGCCTTGCGTACCGGGGTGCGCCGCCAGCCCGGCGTACAGCGTGTTGACGCCCATGAACACGCTGGGGCGCGCAGCCTTCAACACGTCGATCAGCGCGTCCAGATCGCGTGGGTTGGGCACCAGCCAGTTGCGTGCGCCCACCGCAAAGTAGCTGATCAGGTTCACCATCAGCGCGAAGATGTGATACAGCGGAATGGCGGTGACGATGACTTCCTGCGCGGGGCGCAGGGCATCGGGTACGAAGGCCTTGAACTGCTCCACGTTGGCCACCAGGTTGCGGTGCGTGAGCATGGCGCCCTTGGACAGGCCGGTGGTGCCCCCGGTGTACTGCAGGAACAGCAGGTCGCTCCCCTCCAGCACGGGCGGCGCAAAGGGCAGGGTGGCGCCCTCGGCCAGGGCGCGCGCAAACGAGGTGGTGGTGTGCAGGTGGGCATCCACCGGCGGCCCAGGCAGGTCGGCTGCGGTGCCGTCGCCGGGGGCCACGGTGATGATGCTGTGCAGTTCCACACGGTCCTGGATGGCAGCCAGAGTCGCAGTAGACCCTGCATAGATCACCATCACCCTCGCTCCTGCGTCCTGTAGCTGGTGCTCCAGCTCCCGCGGGGTGTACAGCGGATTCACGTTCACCTGCACACAGCCCGCGCGCGCAATACCGAGCATGGCGATGGGAAACGCCATCAGGTTCGGGCACATCACGGCAATGCGGTCGCCCTTGCGCACGCGCAGCACGTTCTGCAGGTAGGCCGCAAACGCGCGGGATTGCTGGTCCACATGCGCATAGGTCAGCGTCTGGCCCAGGCAAGTGAATGCGGGCCGGTGCGCGTACCGCTGCATGGCCGCACACAGCAGGTGCACGATGCTGGGATGGCTGTCGGGATCGATGTGGGCAGGGATGGCGCCATAGCTGGCCAGCCAGGGTTGGGGGGACATGGTGAATCGGTCCTCGTGGGGGGGTGGAGCAGCAACGTGCGGGCAAGCTCAGCGCACGGCCTTGGCCAGTGCGGCAAAGGCTTGCCGGTCCAGCGCGTGGGTGAAGGCGGTGTTGGGCACGGGGTGCGTGGAGAACTTCACCACTACCAGCTCGGCCGCCGGATTGATGTGGATGTGCTGGCCCATCAGTCCCTTGGCTTCAAAGGTGCCATCGGCATCGTGGGGTATCCACCACTGGTTGTGGTACGAGTAGCCCGCGCGCATGGCCGTGCCCGGGGCCTTGCTGAACTGGGCGGGGTCGGCCCCCTTGCGCAGCTCGGCAATGGTGGCGGACGAGACGATCTGCTGGCCGTTAAAGCGGCCGTTGGATCGCAGCATCTCGCCCAGACGGCCCAGGTCACGCAAAGTGGCGTTCACGCCCACGCTGGTGGCCTGGCCGCCGTTGGCATCGGCAAACACATACGCGTCCTCCTGCGTGCCCAGCTTGGACCAGATGCGCTCGGACAACAGCGTGGCGTAGCTCTTGCCAGTCACGCGCTGCAGCAGCCAGCCCAGCACTTCCGTGTCCACCGACTTGTAGGCAAACGCGGTGCCGTGCTCGCCGTCCTTCTGCACGGTGGGCAGGTGCTCGGCCATGCTCTTGGCCCCGTTGCTGCCGGGGCGCGCAGGCTGCAGGCCCGCAGCGGCCAGGTACTGAAAGACACCGGAGGTGGGGTCCGCAAAGTCTTCGGCGTATTTGACGCCGGTGGTCATGTCCAGGGTCTGCTGCACAGTGGCATCGGCCCAGGCGCTGTTGGCCAGCTCGGGCAGGTAACGCACGATGCGCGCACTGGGGTCGATGGCGCCTTCCTGGATGAGTTCGGTCACCAGCAGCCCCACCAGCGATTTGCTCATGGACCACAGCACATGTGGCTGCTGCGGCTGCATGCCGATGTGATAACGCTCATACACCACACGGCCCCGGTGCAGCACCAGCAGGGCGTCGGTGTAGGTGGCCTTCTGCCAGTCGGCCAGCGTGGTGGGCACGCCCTTGTCGTCGGCAAACGCCAGGGTGTCGGGCAGGGCACGCGGCGCTGCGGGCAGTGCGCTGGGCGCTGCCGCACCCCGCCAGATGGTGGCCGTGGGCCCCAGTTCGCGCAGGTGCTGCGCGGCCCAGCGCACGTTGGGGTACTTGAGGATGTTGGCCAGGCGAACGACCTTGTCGGGTGCCGGGGGGAAGCCCTGCATCAGCTGCAGGGTCACAGGGTTGGTGGCGTCCGGCGGCGGCAGCTGCGGCGCCTGGGCCTGGCTGTCAGGCGCGGCCCCCAGCAGGGTGCAAGCCAGGGCGACGGCGGTGAAGGAGGGGGTGAGGTGGCGATGAAAAGAGCGCATGGTGAGAAGGCCTCGGTCAAGAAACGTGGGATGGGTAAGAACAAAAAAGAACACGGAATCGGTCGGGCCGATCAGCCCCGCGCGGCCAGCAAGGTGCGGATCACGCCCTCGGTGCGCTCGTACTCGCCTTCGCCAAAGTGCTTGTAGCGAATGCGGCCTTGCGCATCGATCAGGTAGGTGGCGGGCCAGTACTGGTTGCTGTAGGCCTTCCAGGTGCCGTAGCGGTTGTCCTGTGCCACGGGGTGCTTCACGCCATGGCGGCGCATGGCGGCTTCCACGTTGGCGGTCGGGCGTTCAAACGGAAACTCTGGCGTGTGCACGCCCACCACGGTGAGCCCCTGGGGCGTGTATTGCTCGGCCCAGCGGTTCACATGGGGCAGGGTGCGGATGCAGTTGATGCAGGCGTACGTCCAGAAATCCACCAGCACCACGCGGCCGCGCAACTGCGCCAGGCTCAGCGGTTCGGAGTTGAGCCAGCGCTCGATGCCGGTGAACTCGGGCGCAGCGCCCAAGTCGGGCAACGCTGCGGCGGGGCTGGCGGGGCCCACCGCGTACGCCAGGCCAGGGGCCGCCAGTGCAGCGGCCATCGACGCCAGGAAAGCGCGGCGATCGGAAAAGCGCGATGAAGAGGGGTGCAATGTCATGGTGAAAGCTCCTTGCAATCGGTGGGGTGTCGCCCCTTACAGGCCGCCCCAGCCCGAGGGATAAAACTGCGTAAGCCAGACGGTGATCTGCCCATCCACCTCCCACAGCATGGCCAGCGCGATGGCAATGACCACCACGCCAAACACCTGCTGCACGCGGTGTGCGTGGCGCGCAATGCGGCGCACATGGGTGGCAGCAGCCTGGCCGCCATAGGCAATGGCCAGCATGGGCAGTGCTGCGCCGGTGGAATACGCGAGCAGCAGTACGGCGGTGCCCACCCCCGGTGGCTCGGTAGCGATGAGGGTGAGGATGGAGGCGAGCACCGGCCCGGCGCAGGGTGTCCAGACCGCGCCCAGGCTCAGGCCGAGCAGCAGTCCGCCCCAGTTGCCGCCCCCGCTGCCCATGCCAAGGCTGGCCATGCGGTTGAGCACGCCGCCCGCATGTTGGCTGAGCCACTGGAACGGCCGGGGCCACACCGTGAGCACGCCAAACACCAGCAGCATCACAGCGGCAAACCGGCGCAGGCCTTCCTGAGACACACCCAGCACCTGCGTGAAGCTGCTGAACAGCAGTGCCACGGCCGCGAACGACAGCGCAAAGCCCAGGGCAATGAACAGTGGGCGTGTGCGCTGCGCTGAGTCGGCGCCGCTCACCGAGGCCCCCAGCACCACTGGCAGCATGGGCAACACGCAGGGCGCCCCCACCGTGAGCATGCCGGCGGCCACGGCCAGCCATGGCGAGGTGGTGGCCATGGTCATTGCCCACTCCCCTGCTCGGCCGCCGGACGGCGCCACACCTGGGTTTTGCCGAACAGCGGAATGCCCACATACGCGTGCACCAGCAGTTGCTCCGGCTCGGCCGGCGTCAGGTTGACGCGGTAGGTCTTGGCGTTCTCGCGGTTGTAGATTTCGCCCTGGTACTCGCTGCTGCCGCCCTCCGCCGGGCGCAGGCCCGACAGCAGGGTCATGCCCAGCGCAGGCCGCGCGTCGGCCGCCGCCATGTCGGCGCCCGGCGCGCTCATTGAACGGTTGGCCAGCACGCGCACCACCTTGCCACACAGGGCGTTGCCGCCAGCGGGATTGCAAGGAGCGATGTTCAATTCCAGATTGCCGCTCTCGGTGATCCAGCGGCCCAAGGGGGCTTTGGGGTGGGTTGCACCCGGTGCATGCGCCGCAGCGGCTGGCGGCGCTGCGGCGGCCTCTTGCGCGCTGGCTGCCTGCGCCAGGCCCAGGGTCAGCAGGGCGGTCGCCGCGATGGATGGTTTCATGGCAAGGTCCTCGTGAAGTTCAGGAAGACCTCATTGAAGCCAGCGCAGGTATCGGCGATTTGTCTGGCCAGGGGCTTTTGGTATGCGCGCTTGTCGATGCACCGGGCAGACAAGTTGAGATACATATCTGCCCACCCAGCCCATACCGCTGCACCACCAAAGCCCGGACAATGGCCGCCATGACGACGACGCCCGCTCCCGACCACATCCTGATCGTCGATGACGACGCCGGCATCCGCGAACTGGCTGCCGAGTACCTGCAGCGCCAGGGCCTGCAGGTGAGCGTGGCCGCCGACGGGCGGCAAATGCGCGAGGTGCTGGCCACGCAGCGCATCGACCTGCTGGTGCTGGACCTGATGCTGCCGGGCACCGACGGCATCGCACTGTGCCGCGAGCTGCGCAGCCCGGGCGCCCCACCGCTGCCCATCATCATGCTCACCGCACGCAGCGACGAAGCGGACCGCATCCTGGGCCTGGAGCTGGGTGCGGACGACTACCTGACCAAACCCTTCGCCGCGCGCGAGCTGCTGGCACGCATCCACGCGGTGCTGCGGCGCACGCGCATGCTGCCGCCCAATCTGGCCAAGGCCGAGCCCGCGCGCCACCTCACGTTTGGGGACTGGCGGCTGGACACCACCGCACGCCACCTGCTCGATGCCACGGGCGCAGTGGTGGCGCTGTCGGGCGCCGAATACCGCCTGCTGCGTGTGCTGCTGGACCACCCGCAGCGCATCCTCACACGCGACCAGCTGCTGCAGCTCACACAGGGGCGCGATGCCGATGTGTTCGACCGCTCCATCGACCTGCTGGTAAGCCGTGTGCGCCAGCGGCTGGGCGATGGCGCGCGCGGCTCGCGTTACATCAAGACGGTGCGCAACGAGGGCTATGTGTTCTGCGCCGATGTGCAAACTGCGGCAGCCGCCGCAGGAGCTGCGCAATGACGTCGCGCTGGTGGCCGCGCTCACTGTTCGGACGCATCCTGCTGGTGATGGCACTGGGCCTGGCGTTGGCGCATGCGCTGACGTTTGTGCTGGCGTTCACCGAGCGCAGCATGACCATGCGGCGCGCCATGGTGTCGTATTTCGCCAGCGACGTGGCCAGCTCGGTCGCCATGCTGGAACGCCTGCCTGCCACCGAGCGCGCGCAGTGGGTGGACCGGCTGGCGCGCCGCAACTACCGCTTTGCACTGGCCGAACCGCTGGACGCCCCCGCAGATACATCCCAACTCGCACGTCTGGTCGCCAGCGCCGTGGCAGCCACACTGCCTGCCGACCGGGCCGTGCAGGTGATCGACCCCCATGTGCCGGGCATCGAGCTGCGGCTGCAACTGCGCCTGGCCGACGGTACGCCCCTGGCCGTGGACATGGACGAGCCCCGGCTGCAGATATCGCCCTGGGTGCTGGGCGCGCTGGCACTGCAGCTGGCGCTGCTGGTGGGCCTGTGCGCGTGGGCCGTGCGTGCAGCCACGCGGCCCCTGAGCACGCTGGCCGATGCAGCCGATGCGCTGGGCGCCGACCGCCCCACCGTGCCGCTGGCTGAAGACGGCCCGCGCGAAGTGGTGCGCGCCGCCGTTGCCTTCAACCACATGCAGCAGCGCATCCAGGCGCATCTTCAGGAACGCATGCAAATCCTGGCCGCCGTCTCGCACGACCTGCAAACACCCATCACCCGGCTGCGCCTGCGCGCGGATCTGCTGGACGACACCACGCTGCGGGACAAGCTGCACGCCGACCTGGCCGAGATGCAGTCGCTGGTGGAAGAGGGCATTGCCTACGCGCGCTCATCGCAGGCCGTGCGCGAGCCCCCGCAGCGCGTGGACCTGCGCGCGCTGGTGGAGAGCATTGCGCGCGACTACGCCGATGCCGGCCTGCCGGTACAAGTGCTGCAGGCAGTGGATGTGACCTGCGACACCCGCCCCCAGGCCCTGCGCCGCCTGCTGTGCAACTTGGTGGACAACGCGCTCAAGTTTGCAGGCGCCGCTGAGCTGACGCTGGAGGTGGAGAGGCCAGGCCAGTGCCTGGTGCGCGTCATCGATCATGGGCCTGGCATCCCCCCGGCGGACCTGGCCGCCGTGCTGCAGCCCTATGTGCGGCTGGAAGATTCGCGCAACCGGGGCACGGGCGGCACCGGCCTGGGCCTGGCCATTGCCAGCGAGCTGGCCAAGGCCCTGGGCGGCCGCCTGATACTGGGTCCACGCGCGGACGGCGCGCAGGGGCTGGAGGCGCGGGTAGAGCTGCCAGAAGCGCTCCCGGCATAGGCATGCGCACCAGCGCCGCTGCTACAGTGGCCGCTCCGTGGACTCTCAAAAGGGCAACGCCGTGGACACACCTGTCAGCACCCCGCAGAGCGAGATCAGCGCCAGCAACCCACGCATCCGCGTCGGCATCGGCGGCTGGACCTTCGAGCCCTGGCGCGGCAGCTTCTACCCCGCAGGGCTGGCGCACAGCAAGGAGCTGCAATACGCCAGCCGACAGCTCACCGCGATTGAGGTCAACGGCACCTACTACAGCACCTTCAAACCACCCACCTTTGCCAAATGGCGCGATGAAACGCCCGAAGGCTTTGTGTTCTCACTCAAGGCCAACCGCTTTGCCACGCACCGGCGCGTGCTGGCGGACGCGGGCGATTCGATCGCGCGGTTTGTCGACAGTGGCATCTCGGAACTGAGGGACAGGCTCGGGCCCATCGTGTGGCAGTTCATGCCGACCAAGGTCTTTGAGCCGGGCGACTTCGAGGCCTTTCTGGCCCTGCTGCCGCAGCAGGTGGAGGGCCTAAGGCTGCGCCACGCGCTGGATGTGCGCCACCCGAGTTTTGCGACGCCAGCGTTTGTGGCGCTGGCGCGCAGGTATGGCTGCGTGCCTGTGTACACCGACTCCGACCGATTTCCCGCCATCGCGGATGCAGAGGCCGACTTTGCCTACCTGCGGCTGATGCGTGGCCAGGCCGATGTGCCCACGGGCTACACCGCCGATGCGATTGCACAATGGGCACAGGGCGTGCGCACCTGGACCAGCGGCGAGCGGCCCCGCGATGTGTTTGTGTACTTCATCAACGGCGCCAAAGAGCGGGCGCCGGCAGGGGCGAAGGAGTTGCTCAGGCAGCTGAGCGCTACACCGTCTCGCGCTGGGTGAAGCCCTGCGGGGCCTCGCCGCCATCGGGCACATTGCCTACCACCACGCGGTCCACGCGCGCGTGGTCAGGTCCCTGGTGTGCCCAGTCGATGAGCGCCAGCACGGCGGGTTCCGGGCCCCAGGCGCAGGCCTCCACGCGGCCATCCTGGCGGTTGCGCACCCAGCCCGTCACGCCCAGTCGATTGGCGGCCTGCGCCATGGACCAGCGGTAGCCCACGCCCTGCACCTGGCCGGTGATCAACAGATGGCGGGTGATGGTGGAGTGGGGTTCTGCGTTCATGGGGGCACTGTAGCGCGCTCCTTGTGGGGAGCCCGCTCCAGGGGCACACTGACAGCACCACCGCACCCCATGACCACCACCACCCCCAAGGCCCTGCCCACCATCGACCCCCAGCGCTGCACCGGCTGCGGCTGGTGCATTGCGGTGTGCCCGCCGCATGTGCTGTCGCTGCAGGTGTTGGGCACGGGGCCCTGGGGCCCCAAGTGCTCCACCCTGCACGATGCGCCCGGCTGCACCGGGTGCGCGCTGTGTGCGGTGCGCTGCCCATTCGATGCGATCCGCATGGTGCGGGTAGCGGCCACCCAGGCCCGGTGAGGCCGTTGCGCCACAGCCGCACACAGGTGCGCATAGGCGCGTACAGGCGGGTTGACAGGCCCTGGCCCGCATCCGGTACACTGCGCCCTTCATGTCGTTCACCTCTCTCCCCATCACCACCGCACGCGCCGCTGCCTTCCAAGGCATGGGCATGATGCCGCCCGCACTCACGCGGGCCAATGGTGAACAGCGGGCACTGGGTGCACGAATGATTACCACCATTACCACCGCGGCCACCTGAGCACGCGCAGGTGGCCGTTTCGGCAGCCACCTGGTGATCGCTCTCTTCTCCCCCAAGACGAATGCACGAAACCCAGCTCTGGCAGCTGGGTTTTTTTGTTTGTTCGTTAGCCGGAGAAGTCCATGTACCGCGATCCCGTCCAGTCCCTCGAAGCCCCGTTGTTGCCGTCGTCCGCCACGGCCATGCGCCCCCTGCGCGTGGGCATGATTGGCATTGGCACCGTGGGCGCAGGCACCTTCCGCGTGCTGGCGCGCAACCAGGCGCTGATTGCGGGCCGTGCGGGCCGCGGCATCAAGCTGGTGGTGGTCTGCGCCCGCAGCCTGGCCCGCGCCATGAGCGTGGTGGGCAAGGACGTGGCGCTGACCAACGACCCCATGCAGGTCGCCACCCACCCCGACGTGGATGTGCTGGTGGAGGCCGCGGGCGGCACCGGCCCCGCACGCGACTGGGTGCTGGCCGCCATCCGTGCGGGCAAACATGTGGTCACGGCCAACAAGGCGCTGCTGGCCGAGCATGGCAACGAGATCTTTGCCGCCGCGCGCCAGCACGGCGTGGCCGTGGCGTACGAAGGCGCGGTGGCCGTGAGCATCCCCATCGTGAAGGCGCTGCGCGAGGGCCTCACGGCCAACCGCATCGAGTGGGTGGCGGGCATCATCAACGGCACCACCAACTTCATCCTGAGCAAGATGCGCGACGAGGGTGTGGGCTTTGCCGAAGCGCTGGCGCAGGCCCAGGCGCTGGGCTATGCCGAGGCCGATCCGACGTTTGACATCGAAGGCATGGACGCAGCGCACAAGATCTCGCTGCTGGCGGCCAATGCGTTTGGCATGCCGGTGCGTTTTGCCGATGCGCAGGTGGAGGGCATCACCGCACTGCAGGGCCTGGACGTGGCCTGCGCCGAGCAACTGGGCTTTCGCATCAAGCTGCTGGGCGTGGCCAAGCGGCGCAATGATGGCGAGGTGGACGGCGTGGAGCTGCGCGTGCAGCCCGCGCTGGTGCCCGCCACGCATTTGCTGGCGCATGTGAACGGGTCGATGAACGCCGTGATGGTCAAGGGCGATGCGTCGGGCGTGACGATGTACTACGGCGCGGGTGCGGGGTCGGAACAGACCGCGTCGGCCGTGATTGCCGACCTGGTGGACGTGGCGCGACTCGATGGCACCCACGCGGCGCAGCGCGTGCCACACCTGGGCTTCCACCCCCAGGCCGTGGACGAGCAACTGGCGGTGCTGCCCCGTGCAGCCGTGCACACCCGCCACTACCTGCGCGTGCCGGTGCACAGCGCGCAGCAGATCGAGGCTGTGGGCGCTTGGCTGGCTGCGCAGCACGTGCCGGTGCTGCAGGTGGCACTTGCGCATGACAAGGCCTTGCCGCCCGGCAGCGGCCCCCAGGTGCTGGTGTTGACCGATGCCGTCGCGCAAGCCACGGTAGATCTGGCAGTACACGCACTGGCCGCGCACCCGGCGGTGGCCGGGCCGGTGGTCACGCTGCGGGTGGAGACGCTGGAGGGGTGAGCGCCACCTGAAAACACGTTGGTGCGATGTTTTTGTGCCAAATCGGGCGGTAGCGCTAGTGCATCATGCCTGGGCTGCTATCAATTTTGATAGCCCCTGCCGATTGCATCCCTCAGCCCATCAAACGTCCCAGCACCAGCGCCGCCATGTCCTCGGCCGCGCTGGTGCCCTCCGCCATCAGGCCTTGCACCACTCCGGCGCGGTCGGTGTCGGTGCGGTTCTGGCTCACCTTCCAGATGCCCTCCCAGCGCTCCACGGCCAGCTCAATGCCCACGATGGCGCGCAGCAGCTTGTCGATGTAGTCGGGCGGTGCATCGTCGATGCGCCAGGGGTCGGCGCGGTGGGCCTCGTGCTGCTCGCTCAAGGTGTGCAGGATGGCGCGCAGGCGTGCGGGGTCGTCGAACGCGCTCAAAGCGCCGTGGGCATGCACGGTGGCGTAGTTCCACGTGGGCACCTGTTTGCCGTCCAGGGCCTTAGACGGATACCACGAGGGCGACACATAGGCCTGCGGGCCGTGGAACACCGCCACCGCCTGCTGGGGCAGCAGCGGCCACAGCGCGTTGGCGCGGGCCACGTGGCCAACGAGGGTGCCTTGCGGGCCGCGCGCCGGGTCCAGGTACAGCGGGATGTGGTTGACGTGTTGCGCACCTGCGTGCGCAATGACCAAAGTGGCCAGGGGCTGGGCACGCACCAGAGCTTGCTGGGCGGCGGCGTCGGCCACCTGAAACTGCCGGTTGGGGTTGGCCATGTCAGCCCCTTTCCACTTCAAGCACCGGGGCGCAGTCGATCTGCGTCTTGACCGAGTTGGCCAGAAAACACGATGCATGGGCGCGGTGGTGCAGGTCGTCCAGCTGTGCAACGCTGGGCGCGTGCGCCGCGTCAAAGCGCGTGACGGGCCTCAACTGCACATGGGTGACCACCAGCTGCCCCTCTGCGTTCTTGGCCATGGTGCCCACGGCCGCGTCGGTGTAGTGGTTGAGCCGGTAGCCCGCGCGGCTGGCACAGTCCATGAACCACAGCATGTGACAGCTCGACAGCGCGGCGACATAGGCTTCTTCCGGGTCCACCGCCGCCGCGTCGGAGTACGGCAGCGGCACCACATGGGGCGACGACGACGCGGCCACGGTGGCGCCGCCATCAAACTGCCAGGTGTGGGCACGGTGGTAGCGCTTGTCCAGAAAGTCGTCGTTGCCACGGGACCAGGTGATGGTGGCGGTGTGCTCGGCCATGGGGTGCTTTCAACAGGATCAGGCCGGCAAGCTGCGGCCCGGGTTTTTACAATGGTTCTTCAGTTTATGAGTGCGCCACCCCATTGAAAGGGCCAATTCGTGCCCAGCCCCGGAGCCAATCGAACCACCGCCACCCTGCGCCAGCAGGTGTATGCGCAACTGCGCCGCGCCATCGAGCAGGGCAGCCTGCGCGCAGGCACCCGCCTGCCGCCCTCGCGCGAGCACGCGGCCAGCCTGGGCGTGTCGCGCAACACCGTGCTGTGGGCCGTGCAGCGCCTGCAGGCCGAGGGCTATGTGGAGGCCCGGGTGGGCGACGGCACCTATGTGTCGCAGGCCGTGGCCGCCACCCTGCCCGCCGCGCAAGGCCTGGTGGCGCCGCCCCGGGGCCTGTCGCGCAGGGGGCAGCTGATAGCCGACACGGCAGCGCGCTGGCGCCCGCCCCTGGCGGCGGCCAAGGCGTTTCGCATTGGCGCGCCCGAGGTCGCCACCTTTCCGTTTGCGCTGTGGGACCGCCTGACCCGCCAGGCCAGCACGGGCCAGCGCAGCCACCGCGCGCAGTACCTGGACCCGGCTGGCGACCCCGACCTGCGCCAGGCCGTGGCGCAATGGCTGTGGGCGTCGCGCGGCATCCGCTGCGATGCGGCGCAGGTGGTGGTGTGCTCGGGCTCGCAGCAGGGCATTGACCTGATTGCGCGCCTGCTGCTGGACGTGGGCGACGAGGTGCTGGTGGAAGACCCCGGCTACCCCGGCATCCGCGCCAGCCTGCTGGGCCACGGCGCGCTGGCGCGGCCGGTGGACATGGATGGAGACGGCCTGCGCATCGACACCGCTGCAGCGCAGTGGCCCCATGCCCGCATGGCCGTCGTCACGCCCACGCACCAGTTCCCTACTGGCGTGTGCATGAATCTCGCGCGGCGGCAGGCGCTGCTGCAGTGGGCGCGCACGCACGACGCCTGGGTGGTCGAGGACGACTACGACGGCGAGTTCCAGTACGGCGGCGCTGCGCAGCGGGTACCCGCGCTGTGCAGCCTGCCGGGCTCGGAGCGCGTGCTGTACGTGGGCACTTTCAGCAAGACGCTGCACCCCGGCCTGCGCCTGGGCTTTGTGGTGGTGCCGCCCGCGCTGGTGGAGGCCTTTGCCATGGCCCGCGCCATCACCGACCGGCATGCACCGGGCGACGCGCAAGCGGTGCTAGCGCGCTTCATTGCCGAAGGCCACCTGCTGCGCCACCTGCGGCAGATGCGCGAGCTGTACCTGCAACGGCAGCACACGCTGCGCACCGCACTGGCCGAGGCCAGCAACGGCGCCTGGCAGGTGGCCGCCAGTGATCGCGGCATGCACCTGCTGCACGAGGTAGCCCCCGGCACCGACGACGAAACCCTGAGCCGCCAGGCGCTGGCGGCGGGCGTGATGCTGGCGCCGCTGTCGCGCTATGCGATGCGGTCGGCGCGCCGGGGCTGGCTGCTGGGCTATGCGGGGTTTGACGATGCAGAGATCCGCGCGGCCGCTCGCGTGGTGGGCGGCCTCGTGCGTCAGCGGTGATGCGGGCGCTGGTGCTTCACCACGCGCCGGGCTGAGGGGCCAAGGCCGTGCCAAGGCCCTCCGTCTGAACCACAGCCTGCGGCTCCACCTTGCGCCACCAGTGCGTGGACAGTGCGGGCGCGCGGATGTCCAGCCGCTCGCCCATGATGGGCGCCACCAGCGGCACCTGCGCTGCCGCCGCGAGGGCGGTGATGCGCTCGAACGGCTCCACCCACGGGTGCAGCGACAGGTCAAACGTGCCGTTATGGATGGGGAACAGATGGCGCCCCTTCACGTCCAGATGGGCCTGCAGGCTCTCCTCGGGGTGCATGTGGATGTCGGGCCAGTCGGCGTTGTAGGCGCCCGTTTCGATCAGCGTCAGATCGAACGGGCCGAACCGCTCGCCAATGGCCTTGAAGCCGTCGAAGTAGCCCGTGTCGCCACTGAAGAAGACGCGGACTTGGTCAGCGCCTTGACCCGCGATCAGCACCCACGAGGCCCACAGCGTGCTGTTGCCGTCCGACAGGCCCCGGCCCGAGAAATGCTGCGCAGGCGTGGCCACCAGCTGCAGCCCGCCGATGGTGGTGCCCTGCCACCAGTCAAACTGCTGCACCTTGGCCGCCGGCACGCCCCAGGCGATGAGCCGGTCGCCCACGCCCAGCGGCGTGATGAAGTGCTCCACCTTGGGCGCGAGTTTCTGGATGGCAGCGTAGTCCAGGTGGTCGTAGTGGTCGTGCGACAGGATCACGCCGGTGATGGGCGGCAGCTCGTCAATCGTGATGGGCGGCGCGTGAAAGCGCTTGGGCCCCATGAACTGGAACGGCGAGGCGCGCTCGGAAAACACCGGGTCGGTCAGCCAGAACTGGCCGTTGATCTTGAAGAGCAGGGTGGAGTGCCCCAGGCGCCACAGACTCAGGTCGGGCGCGGCCAGCAAATCCGACCGCATCACGGCATACACCGGCACAGGCTCTCGCGGCACTGTGTCGTCGGGCTTGCCCGTGGCAAAGCGCCACATCACCTGCAACGTCTTGAGGGCGCCCAGCGCATGGCGCGGCGCCGCGTTGCGAAACTTGCCACCCGCGAACTGCGGCGACTGTTCATAAGCGGCCACCGGCTGGGCGGCGCGGGAGAAGAGGCTGTATGCCATGGCGATCAGTACAAAGAGGGCGACACAAAGTGCCGGGAGCAGACGGCGGCGATGGGTGAAAGGGAAGGGCACCGGATCTGCGACATAGAAATTACACTGCACAGTGTAGTTCACTTTTCAAAAAAGTAAACTGCCCGGTGTAAAATTTGCGCATGAACGCCCCCCAGCCCACCTCCCGCCTGACCGACCGCAAGCGCGATGCCATCGTGCAGGCCGCCATCGGCGAGTTCCGCGAACACGGCTTCAACGGCACCAGCATGGACCGCGTGGCCGCAGCGGCGGATGTGTCCAAACGCACGGTGTACAACCACTTCCCAAGCAAGGAAGAACTGTTCGAAGCCATCCTGCTGCTGATGTGGGAGCGCAGCCAGTCACCCGACGAACTGGCCTACACCCCCACGCGCCCGCTGCGCGACCAGCTGCTGGAGCTGCTGGCGCAAAAGATGCGCCTGCTCAACGACGCGAGCTTCATCGACCTGAGCCGCGTGGCCATGGCCGACATGATGCACACCCCCGAGCGCGCGCGCGGCATCACCGCCAAGCTCTCGGCCAAGGAAGAGGGCCTGCCGCGCTGGCTGCGCGCGGCCCAGCAGGATGGCCGCCTGCGCGCCACCATGGATGTGCCCTACGCCGCGCAGCAACTGCAGGGCATGGTCAAGGCATTTGCGTTCTGGCCCCAGCTGGCCATGGGCCAGCCACCCTTGAGCGCCGCACAGCAAGCGCAAGTGGTAGGGGATGCGGTGGACATGTTTCTGGGGTTCTACGCCGCGCCCACCCAGAAGGCCAAGGCCCCCGTGAAAAAATCCCCGCCTGGAAGCACGGGCAAGGCAGCGGCAGCCCCTGTTGCCACCTCTGCGAAACCTGCCCCTCGCCGCGCCCCAGCGCGCTGACCCACGCCACCACCCTGGCCAGCAAACCGGCGTGAGGTGCTATTTGCACTACGCTCGCCCGTTCTTTCCACGCAGCCTGACACCAAGATGCCCCTCGCTCCCTACCTCGACACCGCCCCGGTCCTGGACACCGGCGTTTTCATCCACGACTCTGCCCAGGTCATCGGCGACGTCACGCTGGGCCGCGACAGCTCGGTGTGGTGCAACGCCGTGTTGCGCGGCGATGTGAACCGCATCACCGTGGGCGTGTGCAGCAACGTGCAAGACCTGACCATGGGCCATGTGTCGCACCGCAACGCCAGCAAGCCCGAAGGCTCGCCGCTGGTCATCGGCGACTACGTCACGGTGGGCCATTCGGTGATCCTGCACGGCTGCCGCATCGGCAACGAATGCCTCATCGGCATGGGCTCCATCGTGATGGATGACGCCATCATCGAAGACCGCGTGATGCTGGGTGCGGGCAGCTTGGTCTCGCCCGGCAAGGTGCTGGAGAGCGGGTACCTCTACATCGGCCGCCCGGCGGTGCGCCAGCGCGCACTGACCGACGCAGAGATTGCGTACCTCAAGTATTCGGCCGAGCACTATGTGCGGGTGAAGAACAACTATCTGGCGGGCACGCCTGACGCGGCTGCGGCGCCCCCCGCCCACCAGGGATAAAGCCGGGCCGGGATAATCGGGGGTTCCACGACCCCTGCGGCGGCACCGCATCGCCCCATTGCCTGTTTCCACCATGTCTGCCGTCGCCCCCGCCTCACCCGCCCAGCGCGTCCTCTCCGTCATCCCCCCGATGACGCAGCTGAACACGCCCTACCCCTCCACCGCCTACCTCACGGGCTTTCTGCGTTCGCGGGGGGTGACGGCGTTCCAGGAAGACCTGGCATTGGCGCTGGTGCTGCGCCTGCTCTCGCCGGAAGGGCTGCGCGCGGTGGCCACCCAGGTGGATGCGCTGCCCGCCAAAAAGCAGAGCCCCGCCGTGCAAAGTTTTGCGGCGCAAAAGGACCGCTACCTCGCCACCATCGGCCCCGCCATTGCCTTCTTGCAAGGCCGCGACAGCACGCTGGCGCACCGCATCGTGGGACGGAACTATCTGCCCGAGGGCCCGCGCTTTGCCACGCTGGATGTGTATGTGGATGACGAAGGCGGCGACCCGCTGGGCTGGGCCTTTGGCGCGCTGGGCCTGACTGACAAGGCCAAGCACCTGGCCACGCTGTACCTGAACGACTTGGCCGATGTGCTGCGCGACGCGGTGGACCAGCGCTTTGAGTTTGTGCGCTATGCCGAATCGCTGGCGGGCAGCCAGCCCACGTTTGACCCGCTGGCAAGCGCCCTCGCTGCCCCGCCCACGCTGGTGGATGAGCTGCTGGAGCAGCTCACGCACGAGGCCATTGCCAGGCACCAACCCACGGTGGTGCTGCTGTCGGTGCCCTTCCCGGGCTCGGTGTATGCGGCATTCCGCATTGCGCAGGCCATCAAGGCGCGGCACCCGCACATCGCCACCGTGCTGGGCGGCGGCTTTGTGAACACCGAGCTGCGCGAACTGGCCGACCCGCGTGTGTTCGACTTCTTTGATTACGTGACGCTGGACGCGGGCGAACGCCCATTGTTGGCGCTGCTGGAACACCTGCGCGGCGAACGCGGCCGCCAGCGCTTGGTGCGCACCTTCGTGCGCGGTGACGATGGCGCGGTGCAGTACATCAACATGATGGAAGCCGACATCGCCTTTGCCGAGGTGGGCACACCCACCTGGGACGGCCTGCCGCTGGACCGGTATCTGTCGCTCCTGGACATGCTCAACCCCATGCACCGCCTGTGGAGCGATGGGCGCTGGAACAAGCTCACCGTGGCGCATGGCTGCTACTGGAAGAAGTGCAGCTTTTGCGACGTGAGCCTGGACTACATCAGCCGCTACGAGGGCGCCAGCGCCGCCGTGCTGGCCGACCGCATCGAAGCCATCGTGCGCGAGACGGGGCAGACCGGCTTTCATTTCGTGGACGAGGCCGCACCGCCCAAGGCGCTCAAGGCGCTAGCCACAGAGCTGATCGCGCGCAACGCAGGCATCAGCTGGTGGGGCAATGTGCGGTTTGAAAAAACCTTCACGCCCGACCTGGCCGAGCTGCTGGCCGACAGCGGCTGCATTGCGATCTCGGGCGGGCTCGAAGTCGCGTCAGACCGGCTGCTCACGCTGATGAAAAAAGGCGTGTCGGTGGACCAGGTGGCGCGCGTGACTCGGGCCTTCACCGACGCGGGCATCCTGGTGCATGCGTACCTTATGTACGGCTTTCCGACCCAGACGGTGCAAGACACAGTGGATGCGCTCGAATACGTGCGCCAGCTGTTCGCCAATGGCTGCATCCAGAGCGGGTTCTTCCACCGCTTTGCCTGCACCGTGCACTCACCCGTCGGCAAGAACCCCGAGGAGTACGGTGTGACCCTGGCGCCCCTGCCCCCGGGCGACTTCGCCAAGAACGACGTGGCCTTCATCGACCCCACGGGCGTCGACCACGACGCGCTGGGTGGCGCGCTCAAGAAGGCCATCTACAACTACATGCACGGCATCGGTCTGGAAGAAGACGTACGCACGTGGTTCCCGTTCAAGGTGCCCAAGACGACGGTGCGGCGCGACCGGATCGAGCGGGCGCTGCGCGAGCGGGGGTGAATGTAACAGGCGATACAGCTACAGCCTTCAAAGAAAATGGCCGTTAGCGCTTTCTGTATAAGCGCTGATAGCTATCAATAACGAAGCGTTCACAAGGCGATCAACGCTTTTGCTTCTGGTAAGCCTTGTCGGCCGGTGGCCCCCGATCGGTGTCTTGCAACCCACGCTGCACATCACGATAGGCCTGCTCGATTTGCGCGTCGGGCTTGCCATGGGTCATGTCCACCGACTCATCACGCTCGTGGGGCAGCTTGGGCTTTTCTTCCTTCGCGGCAGACTGCCCTGCCTTCAGCGGTCCCTGCGTGTCGGGGCCGGGGGCTTGACGTTTGGTGGTGTCGATGGAAGGTTCTGGGCCGGTGGAGGCGGGGGT
>NZ_JBWKYJ010000048.1:0-38847 GCF_059423685.1 Acidovorax sp. GW460-11-11-14-LB4
GCTCAACGGCTCGGATTCGGTCTTCGTAGGAATACATGAACTACCTTCTAGTAGTCCAAGTTTTCGTCCGCACCCCCTCTTCAGCCCAGACGTGATGGAGTTCACTATAAAAATCATAGCTGCCAAGGCATGAAGCACTAGCGCACCCGGCCAAAAAAACCAGAAACTCACCCCGCAGGCAGCCGCATCCCCACCCGCAACCCCTTCGGCACCACCCCTTCCGCCACTGTCCGCCCCCCGTGCCGCAGCGCGATCTCTTCGACTATCGATAGCCCCAGCCCACAGCCGCCCGCCTTGTCCGACCCGCGCCAGAACCGCGCAAACAGATCGCCCAGATGCTCCGCCGGCACGCCTGGGCCGTCGTCCTCCACTACCAGCAGCGCCCAATGCCCGGGCTCTTCATGGCCCACGCGCACCGTCACCGTGGCGCCGGGGCCCGCGTAGTGCAGCGCGTTGTCGATGAGGTTGTTCAACGCCTCGCGCAGCAGCAGCGGGTGGCCCTGCGCGGGCAGGTGGTCCACGCCCTCGTAGCCCAGGTCCATGCCCTGGGCCAGGGCGCGGGCGGCCCATTCGCGGGCCACCTCGCGGGCCAGGGCGGCGAGGTCGATGGACTGCATCTCCACGTTCGACTCCGAGCGCGCCAGCTGCAGCAGCTGGTGCACCAGGTGCGCGCTGCGTTGCGCGGCCGACAGCACCTTTTGCAGGCGGGCCTGCACTGCGGGTTCGTGGCTTTCGTGCAGGGCCAACTCGGTCTGGCCGATCAGGCCTGCGAGCGGCGTGCGCAGCTGGTGGGCAGCGTCGTTCAGAAACCGCTTTTCCTTTTGCTGGCCACGCGCCACGGTCTCCAGCAGGCGGTTGATGGTGCTGGCCAGCGAATGCACTTCCTGCGGTGCAGAGGTCAGCTCGATGGGCGGCAGCGGCGTGGTGCCCGTGTGGGGCTGCGCGCCTGCGCGCTCAATTTGCGCCTCCAGGCGCTTCAAGGGCTGCAGGCCGCGCAGCACGCCGGCGTACACCACGGCGCTCAGGGCCAGGCCCATCAGGCCCATGGGGAACACCATGCGCTCCAGCAGTTCCTGCGCAATGCGCTCGCGCACCGTGAGGCTCTGGGCCACCTGCACGCGCAGGCGCTGGCGGGTGGAGGCGGTGCCGTAGTCCACATCCAGCAAGGCCACGCGCACCGGTTTGTCATCCACCCGTGCCTGGTACAAAAACGCTTCGCCCACCGCCACATCAACCTGGGCGGGCGGTGGCGGCAGCTGCGCGTTGCCCAGCAAAAAGCGGCCGGGCGGGGACGACACCATGTAGGTGATGCGGTCGGCCGGGTCCTGCTCCAGGATGTCCTGCGCGGCCTTTGGAAAGTCCACCAGCAGCCCATCGCCAATCGGCTTGATCTGCCGCGCCAGCGCCCGCACCGACTGGGTCAGCGTCTGGTCAATGCCCTTCTCGCCGTTCTGCAGCGCAATGCGCCACGCCAGAAACCCACCCGACAACCACAGCACCAGCTGCGGCAGCAGCAGCCACAGCAGCAGCTTGCGTTGAAGAGAAACACCCGGGACGTGACGCATGAATGGCCGTAAAAATTAAACGGCGCGCGTCTTGCAACTGGCGCGACCAAGGCCAGTGCCGCCGCGCAAGGGCCGCCCCGCCGCGCTGGCGGCGTCCCCCCCACGGGGGGAAGATGCGCAGCATCTCAGGGGGGGCTTCATGGCTTGTTCAGCATGTACCCCAGCCCCCGGATATTGCGGATCACCAGGTTGGACTGGTCGAGCTTCTTGCGCAGGCGGTGCACATACACCTCCAGTGCATTGGAGTTCAGCGGGGCGGCAGTCTGGCCGGGCTCGGGCGGGCTGGCGCGCCAGGCGGCCAGCACGTCGTCGCGCGTGACGACTTCGCCACAGCGGTGGGCCAGCAGCTCCAGCAGCTCCCACTCACGCTGGGTCAGCTCCAGCAGGTCACCGTTCAGGGCCGCGGCATGGCTGGCGTGGTCCAGCACCAGGGGGCCGATGGTGGTGCTGACGGCGCCCGCAGCGCTGCTGGCCTGGGTGAAGGCGGGCTGGCGCGCGCGGCGCAGCATGGCCTGCAGGCGGGCCTGCAGCTCCTGCATGTTGAAGGGCTTGGTGATGTAGTCGTCGGCCCCGGCGTTCAGGCCCAGCACGCGGTCGTCGACGCCATCGCGGGCGGTGAGGATCAGCACGGGCAGGCCGGCAATGTGCGCGCGGGCCCAGGTCAGCAGCTCCATGCCGTCGGCGCCGGGCAGGCCCAGGTCCAGGATGATGCCGTCCACCGCCTGCGTCTGCAAAAGCGCCATGGCCTGCGCCACGCTGCTGGCGGTGCAGACGCTGTAATCGAGTTGCTTGAGCTGGCCGGTGAGAGCGTCGAGCAGGAGGGCGTCGTCTTCGACAATCAGTATCGTGGCCATGGATTGAGCATAACAAAGGCCCCTGCAACGGGCCCTCTGTGGGGCCGCTGCGACTCTCAGGGAAAGCCCTGAGAATTAAATTAATTATTGTAATTAAAGTACCGACTGCGCTGAACGGCACCGGTATCACGGCGCAGCAACGGGTTCTGAAAACAACGTCGAGGAGACAAGGGTATGTGGAAGATGACAAAGATCGCCGCACTGGCGGTGGGCCTGGCGGCCGCGATGTCTGCCAGCGCGGGGGAGGTCGAGGTCCTGCACTACTGGACATCGGGCGGCGAGGCCAAGTCGGCTGCCGAGCTCAAGAAGATCATGCAGTCCAAGGGCCACACCTGGCGCGACTTTGCCGTGGCTGGCGGCGGTGGCGACAGCGCCATGACGGTGCTCAAGAGCCGCGTGATCTCGGGCAACCCGCCCTCGGCCGCCCAGGTCAAGGGCCCGGCCATCCAGGAATGGGCGTCCGAAGGCGTGCTGGCCAATGTCGATGCGCTGGCCAAGACCGAGAAGTGGGACGACGTGCTGCCCAAGGTGGTCGCCGACGTGATGAAGTACAAGGGCAGCTACGTGGCTGCCCCGGTCAACGTGCACCGCGTGAACTGGCTGTGGGCCAGCTCCGATGCGCTGAAGAAGGCTGGCGTTGCCAGCATGCCCAAGACCTGGGACGAGTTCTTTGCCGCTGCCGACAAGCTCAAGGCCGCAGGCCTGGTCCCCGTTGCCCATGGCGGCCAGAACTGGCAGGACTTCACGACCTTTGAATCCGTGGTGCTGGGCGTGGGCGGTGCCAAGTTCTACCAGGACGCACTGGTCAAACTGGACGACAAGGCCATCAACAGCGACACCATGAAGAAGTCTCTGGAGACCTTCCGCCGCATCAAAACCTACACCGACCCGGGCGCTCCCGGCCGCGACTGGAACCTGGCCACGGCCATGCTCATCCAGGGCAAGGCGGGCTTCCAGCTGATGGGTGACTGGGCCAAAGGTGAGTTCATCGCGGCCAACAAGGCGCCGGGCAAGGACTTCCAGTGCGCAGCGGCACCGGGCACGGCCAACGCGTTCACCTTCAACGTGGACTCGTTCATCCTGTTCAAGCTCAAGGACGCAGCAGCGCAGAAGGCGCAGAGCGACTTGGCCAGCTCCATCATGAGCCCTGAGTTCCAGGAGGTGTTCAACCTCAACAAGGGCTCGATCCCTGTGCGCACCGGACAGAAGATGGACAAGTTTGACGACTGCGCCAAGCTGTCCAGCAAAGACTTTGCCGACACTGCCAAGAGCGGTGGCCTGGTGCCCAGCGTGGCACATGGCATGGCGATTGCGCCTGCCACCGAAGGGGCGATCAAGGATGTCGTCAGCCAGTTCTGGAACGACGACAAGGTGAGCGTCGCCGACGCCATGAAGAAGATCGCGGCCGCCGCGAAGACCAAGTAAGCCGTGTACGACACACGCACCCGCACGCACTAAAACCAACCCCAGAGGGATCCCATCATGAAGACAAGAAACCGCCTCACGGCGGTGGCTTTGGCCGCCGCATGCGCGAATGGCGCCTTTGCTATGGACGTAGCAGGCTTTGAGTTCAACGGCTACTCCCGCGGTGGCCCGGTGTTCAACCACTCCGACGGCGTCAAGGGCAACCTGACGCTGGGCGGCGAGCTGCAGAAATACCGCCTGGGCAACGAAGGCGACAACGGCATCGAAGTCAACTTTGCCAAGGGCTTCGAGGCCGGTGGCATCAACTGGAAGGTGAACTACATGCCCGCCAAGTGGGGCAGTGGCGACATCAGCACCGAACAGGCGTTTGTGGAAATGAGCGGCTTCTCGTTCTCGCCCGAAGCCAAGTTCTGGGTCGGCCAGCGCCGCCTGCGGATCCAGGACGTGCACATCGTCGACTACTTCCTGCTGAACTACGGCGACAACATCGGCGCTGGTGTGACCGACGTGCCTGTGGGCGGCATGAAGCTGGGCGTGGGCGTGTTCTCCGGCGACAAGTTTGACGGCGGCCTGCCCAACAACGTGAAGGCGCACCGCATCAACGCCGACCTGTCCGAGATCAACACCAACCCCGGCGGCAAGCTGCGGGTGTTGCTGACCGCCGTGGGCGGCAAGAACCAGGTGGGCGGCGGCTCCGGCTCCGGCATCTCGTTGATGCACACGCAAAAGGAGTTCCTGCTGCCCAGCATCAGCAACACGCTGTATTTGCAGACATCGCGCGGCCATGCCCGCATCGACGGGGAGTTCGAGGCCATCGAGGGCACCAGGGCAGGCAAGCGCGCCACCCGCATTGCCGACTCCATCAACTGGCAAAGCGGCCCGTTTGGCGGCCAGGCCCTCATTGGCTACCAGACCAACAAGGCTGACCTGACCGGCGTGGAGACCAAGGACTTCTCGCTGGGCGGCCGTGGCTCGTACGCGTTCACCAAGAACTTCAAGGGCCTGGTGGAGTTGTCCACCACCACCCGCAAGGGCAGTGGTCCGGACCAGCGCCTGTCCAAGGTCACGCTGGCGGGTGCCCTGGCACTGAATGAAGACTTCTGGTCGCGTCCTGAGCTGCGTCTGTATGTGACCAAGGCCAACTGGAACCAGGCGGCGGCGGTGGCCAACGCAGGCACCTTTGGCGCCAATGGAAAGACCTCGCGCACGCTGGTGGGCGTGCAGTACGAGGTGTGGTGGTAAGAGGGAGAGAGTGAGTAGCGAGTTAGTTTGAGGTAGACACTTTGTTCATTGGGGGGTGCTCTGTGCGCACCCCCCTTTTTTCATGTGACACAAAGTGGATGTGTGAATGAGTGAAACGGTGATTCAGTGACTGATCGAGACACCGCGTACCGCGCGCGCAGCGTGTGCAGTGCGTACGCAAGAGAGATTCGCAAGCAATGAAGAATTCCTTTGAAACCTGGCTGCCCAGGCTGGTGGTGACCCCGGCGTTTGTGCTGGGGTTTGCCTTCATCTATGGCCTCATGGTGTGGAACGGCGTGCTCAGCCTCACCGCATCGCGCATGCTGCCCAACTACGAATGGGCGGGCCTGGCGCAGTACGAGCGCCTGTGGGAGATGGACCGCTGGTGGGTCGCCCTGAAGAACCTGGGCATTTTTGGCGTGGGCTATGTGGGCGGATCGCTGGTGATTGGTGTGGTGCTGGCCGTGCTGCTGGACCAGAAGATCCGCGCCGAGGGCGCGCTGCGCACCATCTACCTGTACCCCATGGCGCTGTCGTTCGTGGTGACCGGCACGGCCTGGAAGTGGCTGCT
Source organism: Acidovorax sp. GW460-11-11-14-LB4 (assembly GCF_059423685.1). Taxonomy (NCBI): domain Bacteria; kingdom Pseudomonadati; phylum Pseudomonadota; class Betaproteobacteria; order Burkholderiales; family Comamonadaceae; genus Acidovorax; species Acidovorax sp. GW460-11-11-14-LB4. The sequence goes on from NZ_JBWKYJ010000048.1 coordinate 5,658, forward strand.
GAACCCCGGCCTGGGCATCGAAAAGATGGTGCGCGACTGGGGCTTCACGAACTTTGAATTTGGCTGGCTGGTGGACACCGAGATGGCGATCTACTGCGTGGTCATCGCCGGCATCTGGCAAAGCGCCGGGTTTGCCATGGCGCTGTTCCTGGCCGGGCTGCGCGGCATTGACGACAGCATCATCAAGGCCGCGCAGGTCGATGGTGCCTCGCTGCCGCGCATCTACTGGCGCATCGTGCTGCCCGCGCTGCGGCCGGTGTTTTTCTCCACGCTCATGGTGCTGTCGCACCTGGCCATCAAGAGCTTTGACCTGGTGATGGCGCTGACCGCGGGTGGCCCCGGTTTTGCCACCGATGTGCCCGCCACCTTCATGTACACCATGTCGTTCTCGCGCGGGCAGATTGGCCTGGGCGCGGCCAGCGCCACCATGATGCTGGCCACCGTGGCGGCCCTGGTGATTCCTTACCTTTACAGCGAACTGCGGAGCAAACCCCATGACCGCTAAGCCCTCTGTGTTTCCGTCCGTGGGCCGCCTGCTGGTCTATGGCGTGCTGGCCCTGGCCACCGCGTTCTTTCTGCTGCCGCTGTACGCCATGCTGGTCACCTCGTTCAAGGACGCCGAGGAGATCCGCAGCACCTCGCTGCTGGCACTGCCCGCGGCGCTGAATTGGTCGGCCTGGGGCACGGCCTGGCAGAGCGCCTGCACGGGCGTGGACTGCAACGGACTGCGCCCGTTTTTCTGGAACTCGGTGGCCATGGCCGTGCCTGCGGTGCTGATCTCCACCGTGTGGGGCGCGCTCAACGGCTATGTGCTGAGCCTGTGGAAGTTTCGCGGCAGCGACACCTTGTTTGGCCTGCTGCTGTTTGGCGTGTTCATGCCCTTCCAGGTCGTGCTGCTGCCCATGAGCCAGGTGCTGGGCTGGCTGGGGCTGTCCAGCTCCATCACCGGGCTGGTGCTGGTGCACTGCCTGGCCGGGCTGGCGGGTACCACGCTGTTCTTTCGCAACTACTACGCGGCCATCCCCAGGGAGCTGGTGAACGCCGCACGCATGGACGGCGCAAGCTTCTGGCAGATCTTCTGGCGCATCGTGCTGCCGCTGTCCACGCCCATCGTGATGGTCACGCTGATCTGGCAGTTCACCAACATCTGGAACGACTTTCTGTTCGGCGTGGTGTTCTCGGGCACCGAGTCCAAGCCCATCACCGTGGGCCTGAACAACCTGGCCAACACCAGCAGCAGCGTGAAGGCGTACAACGTAGACATGGCGGCCGCCATCATCGCGGGCCTGCCCACGATGGTGATCTATGTGCTGGCGGGTAAATTTTTTGTGCGCGGGCTGACGGCCGGCGCGGTGAAGGGATAAATCATGGCGTCATCACTCGACATTGCAGGCATCAACAAGCGCTTTGGCAAGGGCGACAAGAGCGTGGAAGTGCTGCGCAAGGTGGACATCCACGTTGCGCCCGGCGAGTTCCTCATCCTCGTCGGCCCCTCGGGCTGCGGCAAGTCCACGCTGCTCAACATCATTGCGGGGCTCGATGAACCCACTGAGGGCGAGATCCGCATTGGCGGCAAGAACGTGGTGGGCATGCCCCCGCGCGACCGCGACATCGCCATGGTGTTTCAGAGCTATGCGCTGTACCCCACGCTGAGCGTGGCCGACAACATCGGCTTTGCGCTGGAGATGCGCAAGATGCCCAAGGCCGAGCGCCAAAAGCGCATCGACGAAGTGGCCGCCATGCTGCAGATCAGCCACCTGCTGGACCGCCGGCCCAGCCAGCTCTCGGGCGGCCAGCGCCAGCGTGTGGCCATGGGGCGGGCGCTGGCGCGCCAGCCGCAGCTGTTCCTGTTCGACGAGCCGCTGTCCAACCTGGACGCCAAGCTGCGCGTGGAGATGCGCGCCGAAATCAAGCGCCTGCACCAGGCCAGCGGCATCACCAGCGTGTACGTCACGCACGACCAGGTCGAGGCCATGACGCTGGGCTCGCGCATCGCGGTGATGAAGGGCGGTGTGGTGCAGCAGCTGGGCACGCCGGACGACATCTACAACCGCCCGGCCAACACCTATGTGGCGACCTTCATCGGCTCGCCCACCATGAACCTGCTGCGCGGTGCGGCCACGGGGGGGCAGTTTGGCATCCAGGGCGCAGCGTTGAACCTGGCAGCCCCCGCCAGTGCCAACGAGGTGCTGCTGGGCGTGCGCCCCGAGCACCTAGTGATGCAGGAGACGGCCCCGTGGCGCGGCCGCGTCAGCGTGGTGGAGCCCACGGGCCCCGACACCTATGTGATGGTGGACACGGCCGCAGGCAGCGTCACGCTGCGCACCGACGCCCAGACCCGCGTGCAGCCCGGCGACGCCGTGGGCCTGGCGGTAGAGCCCGCCAACGCCCACTGGTTTGACGCCAGCAGCGAGAATCGGCTGGCGTGAGCCGCGCGGCGCAAGTGCCGCCGGATCGTTGCATGTAGTGTGCTGTCCCGCAAATAGCTGCACATGAAATCGCGTCCTCACCCCCAGGGCTGCGTTGCAAATCCTCGCGATAGCGACGGCTATCACTGCGGTTTGCGCCTTGCTCTGGGCGCGATGTCATCGATTTCATTTCGTGCAGCTATTTGCGGGACAGCCCACTAGTTGCTATTGAAACAATAGCTGTTAGCGCATGTTCTACTAGCGCTAGCAGCTGTTTTTGCTTAAAAACACCGCATGACACCCCTGCGCCTGCTGGCCGACATTGGCGGCACCAACATTCGCCTGGCCTGGCAAGACCAGCCCGATGGCCCCCTGCACGACACCCGTGTGCTGCCCTGCGCACAGTTCCCCACGGTGGACGCCGCACTGGCGGCCTACCTGGCCGAAGTGGGCATTGCCACCCCGCGCGAGGCGGCGTTTGGCATCGCCAACCCGGTCACGGGCGACGCGATCCGCATGACCAACCACAGCTGGAGCTTTTCGCAGCGCGCAGTGCGCGAGGCGTTTGGTTTTGAGCGGCTGGTGGTCATCAACGACTTCACCGCACTCGCGCTGGCGCTGCCCCTGCTCACGCCCGAGCAGCTGCGCCCCGTGGGCGGCGGTGTGGCCGTGCCGGGCGCTGCGATTGCGCTGCTGGGCCCGGGCACGGGCCTGGGGGTGTCGGGCCTGGTGTTTCCGCCCGGCTCCAGCCTGGGGGTGCCGCTGTCCGGCGAGGGCGGCCATGTCACGCTGGCCGCGCAGACCCAGCGCGAGTTCGATGTGTTGGGCATTCTGCAAGAGCGCTACGGCCATGTGTCGGCCGAACGTGCCGTGTGTGGCGCCGGGCTGGTGGACCTGTACCACGCGCTGCGTCGGCTGGCCCAGCGCGGTGGCAAGGAAGTCAGCTCCGCCGCACAGGTGACCGAGCTGGCGCTGCAGGCCAACGACCCGCTGGCGCTGGAGGCGCTGGAGCTGTTCTGCGGCTTTCTGGGCAGTGTGGCGGGCAACCTGGCGCTAACGCTGGGTGCACGCGGTGGTGTGTACCTGGGCGGCGGCATGGTGCCGCGACTGGGCACGTGGTTTGACCAGTCCCCGTTCCGCGCACGGTTTGAATCCAAAGGGCGCTTCCAGTCCTATCTGGCGACCATTCCCTGCTGGGTCATCGACCCCAGCGCCACGCCCGCGCTTTTTGGCGCATCGCGCGCGCTGGACATTGCGGGTTCGGACGCATGAGCAGCAACAGCGCACCACCGCCCACGCTCCGGCCCACCGGTGTGCACCACGTGGCCATCATCGCCAGCGACTACGCCCGCTCCCGCCGCTTCTACACCGAGGTGCTGGGCTTGCAGGTGGTGCACGAGCACTACCGCGCCGAGCGGCAGTCGTACAAGCTCGACCTGCAACTGCCCGATGGCACACAGATCGAGCTGTTTTCCTTTCCTGAACCGCCTGCGCGCCTGTCCTACCCAGAGGCCTGTGGCCTGCGCCACCTGGCCCTGTGCGTGGCCGACATGGCGGCCAGCGTAGCTGCCCTGGCGGCACATGGCGTGGCCGTGGAGCCGGTGCGCACGGACCCGTTCACCGGGGCGCTGTTCACCTTTTTTGCCGACCCGGACGGGTTGCCGATCGAGCTGGTCGGGCCGGCCTGACCAGCGCAGGTTCTCCTTCGTTGTCCTGCGCTCAGTCCACGGCGATGCGGCGTTCCTTGATGAGCGCTGACAGGAGCTGCGTTTCCGCCCCGATGGTCTGCTGGAAGGTGGTGGCGTCCTGGACGATGGGTTCGGCCCCCAGGTCGGCAAAGCGGCTTTTCACCTCCGGCAGGGCGACCGCCTTGGCGATCTCGCTGGCCAGTCGGTTCACGATGTCGCTGGGCGTGCCTGCGGGCGCAAACACGCCAAACCAGTTGCCCAGCTCTACGCCCTTGATGCCCAGCTCGGTCAGGGTGGGGGCCTCCGGGAAGAAGGCCGAGCGCTTGGTGCCCGTCACGGCCAGCAGTCGTGCGCGGCCTTCGCGGATGTGCTGGAAGCCGGTGGCCGGGTCGAAGTAGTAGTCCACCTGCCCGGCCAGGATGTCCTGCAGCGCCGGTGCCGCGCCCCGGTAGGGCACATGCACGGCGTCAAATCCCGCCTGCTGCTTGAAGAGTTCGCCCACCAGGTGCATCTGGGTGCCAGCCCCCCCGGAGGCATAGCTGAGCTTGCCAGGCGCCGCCTTGGCCATGGCCACCAGGTCGTTGGCGCTTTGCACGGGCAGCCCCTTCTTGGCCACGAGGTAGAGCTGGGCGTAGCCCAGGCTGGCCACGGGGCGCAGGTCGCGCTCGGGGTTCAGTGCAGGCTTGAACAGGAAGGGGTTGGCCGTCTGCACCGAGATGGGGGCCACCATCAGCGTGTGGCCATCGGGTGCGGCCTTGCTGGTTTCCATCACGCCCAGGTTGCCGCTGGCCCCCGGCTTGTTGTCCACCACGACGGGCTGGCCGAGCGACTTGCTCAGCGCCGCGCCTGCGACGCGGGCCATCACGTCGGTGGTACCGCCGGCCGGAAAGCCCACGACCAGCCGGATGGGCTTGCTCGGCCACGCTGGGGGCTGGGCCAGGCTGGCGCCCGTGGTGGCGGCCAGGCAGGCTGCGGCGCTGGCGCGCAGCAGCAGGTTGCGACGGGTGATGAAGGTGCGAAGGGATGGGATGTGCATGGTTTGTCTCCGTTGATGTTGTCTGTGGTGGCTGGTGGGCGCAATGGGGCAGGGCGGGTGTTGTTGCTTCAGGGCTGGTGCGTCCTCCAGCCCGGCATGGGCGTTGCGCGGACAAGGCGCGTTTCCTGCGCCACGATCAGGTGCTCGGACGCTGCCAGGTAGGCGGGAAACGCTGGGTGGCTGTCGCGGGCTTGGCAGCGGCGCTCGTAGTCGGCCAGGTCTTCGTAGGCCCACAGGTGCACGAACTGGTTCAAGGGGCCGACCTGGCTGACGTAAAACCCCACGGGGTGTGCCAGCGTGTCCATCAGCACGGGCATGGCCATGCGGTTGAACACCTCCAGGAACTCGCCCATCTTGCGCAGGCGGATGGTGTAGATGCGGTGGTCCACCAGGGGCTTGGCCAAGGGCTCATGCGGCATGGCAGGCCTCCTTGCGGGTGGGCGCTGTGCGCTCGCCTGGCGGCCATGCGCCCGCCACGTGGCGGCCGGTGATCCAGCCAAAGGTCATGGCCGGCCCCAGCGTGATGCCGGCACCAGGGTAGTTGCCGCCCATGATGCTGGTGCGGTCGTTGCCCACGGCGTACAGCCCGGGTACGGCCTGCCCGTCGGCACGCAGCACCTGGCCTTCGGTGGTGGTGCGCAGGCCCTCGAAGGTGCCCAGGTCGCCCATGACGACCTTGACGGCGTAGTAAGGGCCGGCACCAATAGGGGCCACGCAAGGGTTGGGCTGCTGGTCGGGGTCGGCCAGGTAGCGGTTGAAGGCCGTGGTGCCGCGCCCGAACTGGCGGTCCTCGCCGGTGCGCGCGCCAGCGTTGTACTCGCGCACGGTGGCTTCCAGCCCCTCGGGGTCGATGCCAGCGGCCTGGGCCAGGTCGGCCAGCGTGCGGCCCTTGAAGAGATAGCCCTTGCGAATCAGGCCGCCCACGGGCATGGGCGCGGGCTTGGCATAGCCCAGACCGTATTTGGACAGCGTGGCCTGGTCACACAGCAGCCACATGGCGGTCTCGCGCTGGTCGCGGCAGGCCTCGATCATGGCAGCGCCCACGTCGTGGTACGAGTGGGACTCGTTGGTGAAACGCCGCCCGTTGCGCAGCACCCCGATGATGCCGGGCTTGTAGCGGTCCAGCAGGTGCGGAAACACCCCCGTGCGGCCTTGGCTCAGGGGCACGCGCGACACCGGCATCCAGGCGGCTGCGCCCACGCCGTCAAAGCGCTCATCCACTTGCCCACCGACCTGCGCACCCAGGCGCAGGCCATCGCCGGTGTTCTCTGCGGGCACAGGCGAGAGGTGCTCGCCACCGCTCGCCAGGTGCGGGTAGCGCTGGGTGATGCGGGCCACATCGTGGGGGTAGCCGCCGCAGGCCAGCACCACGCCCCGGCGGGCGTTGATGCGCAGCTGGCCCCGGGGCGTCTGAACGCGTGCACCGGTCACGCGGTCGCCCGCCTGCAGCAACTCGAGGGCTTCGGCCTCGGTGTGGATCGGAATGCCGAGGTCGAAGCACGTCTTGGCCAGGCGCGCAGCCAGGGCATTGCCACTGGTCACCTGCACGCCCCGCCGGTAGCGCAGCAGATCCAGCAGGTGGCCCCCCAGGCGCCGTGCCACATAGGCAGCCGATACCACCGATTTGGTGGCGCGGAAGAAATGCTTGAGGTCGGCGTTCGACGAGTTGAACATCATGCCCACGAAGGTGATGGTGGACAGCGGCGGGCGCAGCCTTGCCAGCTCGGGCCCCAGCTGGCTCGCGTCATAGGGCGCGGCCAGGATGGAGCGGCCGATGGCGGCGCCCCCTGGTGCATCGGGGTGGTAATCGGGGTAGAGCGTGGGCACGAAGCGCACGGCGGTCTCGCGCTCGAACCAGGCCACCATCTCGGGCGCATGGTCCAGGAAGGCATCGACCGCGTCGGCTTGGTAGAACGGCCCCGTCTGGTCGTTCATGTAGGTGCGCATGGCCTCGCGGGTGTCCGGGGCGGCGCATTGCGTGTTGCCGGGTATCCAGAGCACCCCGCCTGAGAAGGCAGTGGTGCCACCGAAGCAGGTTGCCTTTTCGATCACGATGACATCCAGTCCGTGTTTCCTGGCCGTAATGGCGGTGGACAGGCCGCCGGCGCCGGAGCCCACGACCAGCAGGTCGCATGTCAGTTCCTGGCTGGAGGAAGGGTTGGCAGGGTTCATGTTGCAGTCTCCTTGTTGAGGGGGCGTATGTGCAGGGGGCGCCGGGCATTGCCCATGCGGCGGCCTGCACCGGTGGCGCTTGGTGCGTGGGTTCTGGTGAGGGGCGCCGTGCGGGGCGGTGCGCGTCAGGTGGCTGGGGCCGGTGTGCGGTTGAAGCCCGGGCGCGGCACCATGTCCATCAACATGCAGCCCAGGCCGCCATCGACCAGCAGCTCTGCGCCGTTCATGTAGGCCGATCGGTCGCTGGCGAGGAACAGCGCGGGTTCGGCAATATCCCGGGGCTCGCCGACGCGGCGGCTGGCCGTGGCTGCTGCGCGCCGCGCCTCGAAACCTGGCTCCTCATAGAAGCGGGCAGACAGCGCGGTGCGGATCATCCCGGGGCAGATGGCGTTGCTGCGCACGCCCCGGGGGCCCCACTCGGCTGCCAACTGGCGCGACAGCAGAAGCACCCCCGCCTTGCTGGCGCTGTAGGCGCCGCTGGCGGTCTGCGGGTGCAGGGCCGATACCGAGGCCACATGCACCAGTGAACCCCGGCCCGCATGCAGCATGTCCTGCCCAAAGGCCCGCGAGCACAGCAGGTAACCCGTGAGGTTGACGGCCAGCACGGCATTCCAGTCGGCCAGCGATACGCTGTCGAGGCTGCCCGGACGAAGCAGGCCCGCGTTGTTGATCAGCACGGCGGCGGGCCCCAGGCTTTCGCGCACTTGCGCAGCTGCGGCGGACACGGCACTTTCGTCGGTGATGTCGCAGGCCACGGCGAGTGCATGGCCTCCCTGTGTGTCCAGTCGAGTGGCCATCTGCCGGGCCGCATCGCCGTCGCGGTCCACCAGGGCTACCCGCGCTCCTACCGCTGCCAATGACTCTGCAATAGCCGCTCCGATGCCGCTGCCCGCGCCGGTGACCACGCAGACGCGCCCCTTCAGGCCCAGCCAGTCAGCGCCTTGCGCAGGAGAAAAGTCATCGGGGGCGATGCGGTTGTCGCTGTGGTTCATGGGCTGCTGTCTCCTTGTTGTGATGGGTTGAAGCATCCCGCAACATGCCTCCTTCCTCAATCGACAAACCGGGCCATGAGCAGGACAATTCGTGCATTGATGGCAATAAAGGATGGGTAGAAACCATGAGAACCGAACCCGGCACCGTGCGCCAGTTCGCGCTCTACGGCACGCAGGACGCCGCGCCTGCCTGGGCCGATCTGGTGCATCTGGAGCGGGTGCCGGAGCGCTCCAGCCTGTTTGGCTGGGAGATCGACCTGCACTTTCACGAAGGGCTGATTCAGGTGCTGTACCTGACGGCAGGCGGTGAAGGCGGTAGCGCGCTGATGGATGGCAAACGCTGGCCGCTGCATCCTCCGTGCCTGGTGGTGGTGCCTGCGCGCACCGTGCATGGGTTCAGCTTTCACCCGGGCACGGACGGCCCGGTGATCACGGCTGCGCAAAAGCCCCTGGAGTCACTGGCCGCGCTGGCGGCACCGGAGTTGCTGGAGCACATCCGCCGCCCCCTGGTACTGCCAGTGGATCCGGCGGGGCGCCATGCCCAGGCGCTGCAGCCCCTGTTCGAGGTGATCGGGCAGGAGGCCCATGTGGACGGCGGTGTACGCGCTGCAGGCATGCCCCTGCTGGTGGCGCTGTTCGTGCAGATTGCCCGCCTGGCGCAGACTTCAGCAGCGCTGCCCGAGGCGGTGCCTTCGCGCAAGGCGGTGCAGATCGAGCGGTTTCGCGCCCTGCTGGACACGAACGTGCGCCAGCACACACCGGTGCACGCTTACGCGGATGCGCTCGGGATCTCTGTGGGGCAGCTTTCGCGGCTGTGCCGCGAGGTGCTGGGGGTCTCCGCCCAGGAGGTGGTCAACGCCCGCGTGGTGCATGAGGCCCAGCGGGAGCTGGTGTATTCATCCCTCTCGGTCAAGCAGATTGCGGCCGAACTGGGCTTTGAGGATGAGGCCTACTTCGGACGCTTCTTCAAGAAGCGCACCGGCCAACGTCCCACTGATTTCAGGCGCGAAGCCCGGGCGCAGCTGGCGGGTGCGTAGTGCGCGCCAAGCGCCTGTCTACGGGGCTCTGCGAGGGGTATCAACTAGCCCCGGTGCGTCGGGCGCAGGATGGGCCACGCCGGATTGGCGGGTGGTGACGGTGAAAAGAGAAGCCGAGACGGGGCGGCCGCCGGCCTCACATCTCTTCGCTCCAGCAATACCCATCGCGCGCAATCATCGCGCTCGCGGCACGCGGGCCCCAGCTGCCCGCCGGATAGGGGCGGGGGCCTGCCGGGTCGTTCTTCCAGTACTGCAGGATGGGTTCCACCCAGCGCCAGGCTTCTTCTTGTTCGTCGCTGCGCACGAACAGGTTCAGGCGGCCTGCAATCACATCGAGCAGCAGGCGCTCGTAGGCACCCACGCGCTCGGTGCCAAAGCGCTGGTCAAAGTCCAGGTTCAGGTGCACCTGCGACAGCGCGGGCTCGGTCTGGTGCTGGGCGGCGCCCTGCGCCATCAGGTGCAGCTCCAGTCCGTCCTTGGGCTGCAAATTGATCACCAGCCGGTTGGCGGCGCCTGCGGGCGTCTTGAAGATGGGGTGGGGAACGGGGCGGAAGTTGATGACGATGTGCGCATCGCGCCCCGCCAGCCGCTTGCCGGTGCGGATGTAGAACGGCACGCCCGCCCAGCGCCAGTTGCTGATCTCGGTGCGCAGCGCCACGAAGGTTTCGGTGGCGCTGCTGGCGGCCACGCCTTTCTCTTGCGCGTAGCCCGGCACGGGCTGGCCCTGGTGGTTGCCGGCCGCGTACTGCCCACGGATCACGTGCTGGCCGATGGTCTCCAGCGTCCATGGCTTGAGCGACTGCAGCACCTTGAGCTTTTCGTCGCGGATCGCGTTGGCGCTGGAGTTGATGGGGGGCTCCATGCCGATCGCGCACAAGAGCTGCAGCGCGTGGTTCTGCACCATGTCGCGCAGTGCGCCGGTCTGGTCGTAGAACGCGCCGCGCGACTCCACGCCCAGCTCCTCGGCAATCGTGATCTGGATGTTGGCAATGGTTTCGCGGCGCCACAGGGGCTCGAACAGCGCGTTGCCAAAACGCAGCGCAAACAGGTTCTGGACGGACGGCTTGCCCAGGTAGTGGTCGATGCGGAAGACCTGCTCTTCCTTGAGCACGCGGCGCAGCGTGTCGTTGATCGCGCGGTTGGACTGCAGGTCGTGGCCCAGGGGCTTTTCCAGCACCACACGGGTGGTGGGGCCGTTCAGGCCCACGGCGGCGATCTGCTCACACACATTGGTGAACAGGCTGGGTGCAGTGGCCACATACATCACCACCGAGTCGGCTCCGCGCGCCTTCAGCGTCTCGGCCAGGCGCTCGTAGTCCTGGGTTTTGGACAAGTCCATGCGCAGGTAGTGCAGCAGCGCGGCGAAGCGTGCAAACTCGTCCGGGCTGGGGCGCTTGGCCAGCTCCACGCTGTCGAACCGCGACTGGATCAGGCTGCGGTATTGTTCGTCGCTCAGGTCATCACGTGCCACCGCGATGATGCGTCCCCCCTCAGGCAGCGTGCCATGCCGAAAGGCCTGAAACAATGCGGGCATGAGCTTGCGCCAGGCGAGGTCGCCGGTGCCGCCGAACAGGACGAGGTCAAAACTCATGGTGTCTCCGTGATGGGGTGGTTCGTTTTGTTGCGTGGGATTGTAATCACGTTACATGATTTTCTAAAGAGGAGTGCCTTGTATCTACTGCTTGTAACCCAAAAGAACCTGTTAATAGGCCACTTTGTCGTGTAATCAAGTTACTATCTCGGCGCTTTTTTCACCTTACCCGTTTGATGACCATGCCTCTCCGTTGCGACCAGTCTGCGCTGTGGCCCCAGTTGGCCGCCCACTACGTCTCCCAAGGCCAGCACCTGGACATGCGCCACGCGTTTGCGCAGGATGCACAGCGGTTTGCAGCCTTCAGCCAGTCGGCTCCGCATGTGTTTGCTGACCTGTCCAAGAACCTGTGGGACCGCGATACCGAAGCCCTGCTGCTGGATCTGGCCCGCGACTGCGGCCTGGTGCAACACCGCGATGCGATGTTTGCAGGCGAGGCCATCAACACCACCGAAAACCGCGCCGTGCTGCACACGCTGCTGCGCCGCCCTGCAGGCGTGGCCCTGCCCGGTGATGTGCCCGAGACCGCACAGCGCCTGGCCGACGTGCACCACACGCTTGATGCCATGCTGCATTACGCCGAGAAGGTGCGCAGCGATGCCGCCATCACCGACGTGGTGAACATTGGCATCGGCGGGTCGGACCTGGGTCCGCACATGGCCGTGCGCGCGCTCGAAGAGTTCCGCATCCCCAGCAAGCGCTTTCACTTTGTGTCAAACGTGGACGGGCACGAGCTGCACCACGTGCTCAAGGGCCTGCGGCCCGAGAGCACGCTGTTCCTGGTCGCGTCCAAGACCTTCACCACGGCCGAGACCATGACCAACGCGCGCTCGGCACTGGCGTGGTTTGGTGCCCAGGGCGGGCGCGATGTGGCCCGCCACTTTGCGGCGCTCACCACCAACATCGAGGCCGCAGCGGCCCTCGGCATCACCACCACCTTCGGCTTCTGGGACTGGGTGGGCGGCCGCTACTCGCTGTGGTCGGCCATTGGCCTGCCGATTGCCATCGCGATCGGTGCCCAAGGCTTCCGAGATTTCCTTGCGGGCGCGCACGCCATGGACGAGCATTTCCGGACCGCACCGCTGGCGCAGAACCTGCCGGTGCGCCTGGGTCTGCTCGATGTCTGGTACCGCAATTTCCACGGCTTCACCAGCCGCTGCATCGCGCCGTATCACGCCGCGCTGGGGCGTTACTCGGCCTACCTGCAGCAGCTGGAGATGGAGAGCAACGGCAAGCGCGTGGCGCAAGACGGCAGCACGCTGGCCTGCGTCACATCGCCCGTGCTGTGGGGCGAGCCCGGCACCAACGGCCAGCATGCGTTCTTCCAGATGCTGCACCAGGGCGCCGATGTGCTGCCGCTGGAGATCGTGGCCGTGCGCAAGGCCTCGCACCCGCTGCCCGGTCACCAGCAAAAGCTGCTGGCAAACGCCCTGGCGCAAACGCAGGCGCTGATGGTGGGCAAGGCCAGCGACGACGGCCACCGGCACTTTCCGGGCAACCGCCCCAGCACCCTGATGCTGCTCGAATCACTCACCCCCACATCGCTGGGCGCGCTGATTGCACTGCAGGAGCACCGCGTGTTTGTGAGCGGCAGCCTGTGGGGCATCAACAGCTTTGACCAGTGGGGCGTGGAGTTGGGCAAGGTGCTGGCCAAGGACCTGGAGGCCCGGCTGGAGAGCGGTGATGTGGCGGGGCTCGATGGCTCCACCGCTGGCCTGCTGGGCTTGCTGCGCAGCCCTGCCTGACCTTCACGGCACAGCAAAGTCCTCGGGGTCGCTCTGGCGGAAGACCGGGCGCCCTGCTGGCAGAAGCCGGCACAGTTTCTGGTCGACAGCTAACGCATCAGGAGACACTCCCCATGGCGATTCCGCCCTATCCGGACTTCCGCTCCGCAGCCTTTTTGCGCCAGCATCTGCGTGACACCATGGCGTTCTACGCCCCCGTGGCCACGGACGCGAGCGGCGGGCAGTTCCACTTTTTTCTGGACGACGGCACGGTTTACAACACGCACACCCGCCATCTCGTCAGCGCTACCCGTTTTGTGGTCACGCACGCCATGCTCTACCGCACCACGGGGGAGGCGCGTTATCAGGCGGGCATGTGGCACGCGCTAGCGTTCCTGCGCACTGCGTTCCTTGACCCCGCCACGGGCGGCTACGCCTGGCTGATCGACTGGCAGGATGTCCGCACCACCGTGCAAGATGCCACGCGCCACTGCTACGGCATGGCCTTTGTGATGCTGGCGTATGCCCGCGCTTACGAGGCCGGAGTGCCCGAAGCCCGCGAGTGGCTGGCCCAGGCCTTTGATACCGCCGAACAGCACTTCTGGCAACCCGCCGCAGGCCTGTATGCCGACGAAGCCAGCCCCGATTGGCAACTCACCAGCTACCGGGGCCAGAACGCCAACATGCACGCCTGCGAGGCCATGATCTCGGCCTTCCGCGCTACGGGCGAGCGCCACTACATCGAGCGTGCCGAACAACTCGCGCAAGGCATCTGCCAGCGGCAAGCCGCGTTGTCCACCGCCGCCAGTGCCGCCGCTGCCGAAGGTTGGGTGTGGGAGCATTTCCACGCCGACTGGTCCGTGGACTGGGACTACAACCGCCACGACTGCAGCAACATCTTCCGCCCCTGGGGCTACCAAGTCGGCCACCAGACCGAATGGGCCAAGCTGTTGCTGCAACTCGATGCCTCGCTGCCCGCCGACTGGCATTTACCCTGCGCGCAGCGCCTGTTCAACACCGCTGTGGAGCGCGGTTGGGATGCTGAACACGGCGGCCTGTACTACGGCATGGCGCCCGACGGCAGCATCTGCGACGACGGCAAATACCACTGGGTGCAGGCCGAGAGCATGGCCGCCGCTGCGGTGCTGGCCGTGCGCACGGGCGACGCGCGCTACTGGCAGTGGTACGACCGCATCTGGACCTACTGCTGGGCCCACTTTGTGGACCACGAACATGGCGCGTGGTTTCGCATCCTGCACCGCAACAACCGCAACACCACCCGCGAGAAGAGCAATGCGGGGAAGGTGGACTATCACAACATGGGGGCGTGTTATGACGTGTTGGGAGCGTTGGGGCTGGGGGCTGAGAAGGGCTGACCGACAGCGAGTCACCCTGTCGACGTAAGCTCACCCCATCGGAACCATCCGGTCCAGCAGGAGAGGAAACATGGAAGTCGGTTTGCTGACCCCGGCGCAACAGGAGCAGATGGTGGACTTGCTGCTCGCGCTGCATGATCACTACCACCCGGGCCGGGTGCTCGACCGGGTCCTTGTGCGCAATCACCTGTTGGACAACCTGTGCGGACCGCACTCTCAGATTCGACTGGTGACGGCAGAACTCGGCGGCGAGTTGTTGGGGTTTGCGGCCATTTACCTGGTGTATTCGTTGGTGGAGCCCGAGCCCGCCCACCAGCGGCAGTGTGTACTCAAAGAGCTGTTTGTTTCTCCGCACCATCGGAGCCAAGGTATTGGCCTGGCTTTGATGCAATGGGTGGCGCGATATGCGCTGGACAACCACTGTGGCCGCATCGACTGGTCGGTCAAGTCGTCCAACGCCCGGGGCATTGCGTTTTACGAGAGCCTGGGTGCAAGGTTGGTCAGTGACCGCCTCAGCTATCGGATCGTGCGCGAGGGGATCGGCGCGTTGGCGGGTTGGTGATGGAGCGCTGGCCTTTGTGTCCCACTGTGACCAGTTACTCGTCGCTTTTCACACCTTGAAGAAATTCACCGGCAGCCCAGCCACTTCCACCTGCATGCTGAACAGCGACCCTGCTGCAACCGCTGCCTGCTGTTCTTGAAGAGGCCTCCCCGCCCGTGCCGACGTAATGAACAACGTCCGCAAATCCTCCCCCCCCAGACACACCATGGTCGGGCACTGCACCGGCACCGCAATGCGCTGCAGCACCTCACCTGCTGGCGAGAGTTGCAACACACAAGCGCCTTCGTACATCGCCACCCAGTAGTTGCCTTCCACATCCACCGCAGCCCCATCGGGCCGCCCGCCGTAGGGCTGGCCCTCCACCTTGCGGTCAAACTGCACCCAGGGGCGGCGGTTGGTGACCTCGCCCGTGGCCACATTGAAGTCGAACTGGTCGATGCGGTGCTCCGGCGTGTTGGACCAGTACAGTGTGCTGTTGTCGGGGCTGAAGGCCAGGCCATTCGCGGTGAAGTTGTCGCCTGCCATGTGGCGCACGCGGTAGCCTGTGGAGCTGGCCGGGTCGGCCTGCAGGCACCACAGTGCCGCATTCGGTGCGGTGCGGGGCGTGATGACCGAGCCCGCCCAGAAACGGCCTGCGGTGTCGCAGCGGCCGTCGTTCAGGCGCAGGACTGTGGTGTCATGCTGCTCGGGCGGCAACAGGGCCAGGCAGGTGAGGGCGGTAGGGTCTGCGCTGTCCTTGGCAGTGTCCAGAAGATAGAAACCGTTTCGTAACCCGATTACCAATCGCCCATCAGCCGCAGGGGCGCAGCAGCCGGGCTCGCTGGGCATGTGCCACTGCCGGTGGTGGCCGCTGGCAGGATGCCATGCGTGCACTGCTTGTCCCTGAATGTCACACCAGTAAAGGGATTTTTCCGTGGGGTGCCAGAAGGGAGATTCACCCAGTTCGGACGGCGGCAAGGGCAAGGTTTGCAGGGACATGGGTTGAATTGGCGTGGTTATCGAGTTACATTCTAGGGCCTCAGATAACGACCCTGGCGCAATGCACGGGGTCCTGCCACCCACCGATGGAGACTTCCATGCATCCAGTTGTAGCGCGCGTGACCGAGCGCATTGTCCAGCGCAGCGCAGACACCCGCGGCGCCTACCTCGCAGGCGTTGACGCCATGATCGCCCGCAAGCCCGCACAAGACCGCATGGGCTGCGCGAACCTGGCCCACGCCTACGCGGCATTGCCGGGCTCGGACAAGTTCAAGGTCACGGTCGAGAAGGCGCCCAACATCGGCATTGTCACGGCCTACAACGACATGCTCTCGGCGCACCAGCCGTACCAGGGCTACCCCGCTATCCTGCGTGATGAGGCCGCCCAGCTCGGTGCCACGGTGCAAGTGGCCGGTGGCGTGCCCGCCATGTGTGACGGTGTGACGCAGGGTACGCCCGGCATGGAGCTGTCGCTGTTCTCCCGCGATGCCATTGCCATGGCCACTGCGGTAGCGCTGTCCCACGATGTGTTCGATGGTGCACTGCTGCTGGGCGTGTGCGACAAGATCGTGCCCGGCCTGCTGATCGGCGCGCTGCACTACGGGCATCTGCCCTGCGTGTTTGTGCCCGCAGGCCCCATGGGCACAGGCCTGTCGAACAAGGAAAAATCCAAGGTGCGCGAGCAGTACGCACAAGGCCTGGTGGGCCGTGACGAACTGCTCAAGGCCGAATCGGCCGCGTACCACAGCCCTGGCACCTGCACGTTCTACGGCACGGCCAACAGCAACCAGATGCTGCTCGAAGCCATGGGCCTGCATGTGCCCGGTGCAGCGTTCGAGTCGCCCGGCACCGAGGCGCGCGAGGCCTTCACGCGCCAGGCGCTGCGCACGGTGCTCGACATCGGCAAGCGGGGCAACCGCTTCACCCCCATCGGCAAGCTGGTGGACGAGCGCTGCATCGTCAACGCCATGGTGGCCCTGCTGGCCACGGGCGGCTCCACCAACCACCTGATCCACTGGGTGGCGATTGCGCGCAGCGCGGGCATCCTGATCGACTGGACGGACTTTGACGAACTCTCGTCGGTGGTGCCCCTGCTGGCCCGCGTGTACCCCAATGGCGATGCCGATGTGAACCAGTTCCAGGCGGCGGGCGGCCCGCCCTGGATCCTGCGCGAGCTGCTGGCGGGTGGCTTGATGCACCCTGATGTGATGAGCGTGAACGCGGGCGGCATTGCCGATGGCGGCAAGAGCGCACCCGCCGTGTCGGGCGACACCTCGGTGCTGCGGTCCGTGAGCGAACCCTTCTCACCCACAGGCGGGTTGCGCCTGCTGCAAGGCCGCCTGGGCCGCGCGGTGATCAAGGTGTCGGCCGTACCCGAAGACCGCCACATCGTCCAAGCCCCAGCGCGAGTTTTTGACTCGCAAGAAGCCCTGCTCGCCGCCTTCAGCGCTGGCGAGGTGAACCAAGACATGGTGGCCGTGGTGCGCTTTCAGGGCCCGCAGGCCAACGGCATGCCAGAGCTGCACAAGCTCACGCCCCCGCTGGCGGTTCTGCAGAACCAGGGCTTCCAGGTGGCGCTGGTCACCGACGGCCGCATGAGCGGCGCCTCCGGCCGCGTACCGGCCGCGATCCACGTCACGCCCGAGGCCCTGGTCGGTGGCCCGCTGGCCAAGGTGCGTGACGGCGACATCGTGCGGGTGGATGCGGTGGCTGGCACGCTCGATGTGCTGGTGGACGACGCCGAGTGGGCCGCACGCGCCCCGGAGCCCTGCAGCGCCCCATCACCCATCGGCTTCGGCCGCGAACTCTTCACCAACTTTCGCCGCCACGCAGGCGGTGCCGAACAAGGAGCCTGCACATGGCTGTAACCCCTGCTTCCGCCCCCATGAGTCCCCTCGACATCGCCAGCCATGGCCCGGTCATCCCTGTCATCGTGATCGACCGCGTGGAAGACGCGCTGCCCCTGGCCGAGGCCCTGCTGGCCGGTGGCGTGAAGGTGCTGGAGGTGACGCTGCGCACCGCTGCCGGTCTGCCCGCCATCGAAACCATCGCCCGCCATCTGCCCGAAGCTGTGGTGGGTGTGGGCACGGTGCTCAACGCCGATGACGCGCGCCGCGCGAGCGAAGCCGGTGCGCGTTTTGCCGTGAGCCCCGGCTACACCTCGGCCGTGGGCAGCGCCTGCAAGGGCCTGAACCTGCCGCTGCTGCCCGGTGTGGCCACGTCCAGCGAGATCATGGCGGCGCTGGCCGATGGGTTCTCGTTCCTCAAGCTCTTCCCGGCCGAGGCCGTGGGCGGCATCCCGCTGCTCAAGTCCTGGGCCAGCCCGTTTGGCCAGGTGAGCTTTTGCCCCACGGGTGGCATCACCAATGCCACTGCCTCCAACTACCTGGCACTGCCCAATGTGCGCTGCGTGGGCGGCTCATGGCTTACGCCCACCGATGCGGTGCGCGCGGGCGACTGGGCCCGCATCACCCAGCTGGCGCGCGACACCCAGGCATTGCGCAAGGCGGCTTGAGGGGCTCTGGGCGCTGGATTTGCAGCCAAAAACGCCTGGTGCGCCAGTGCAATATGCACTGAAAGCTATCAAAATAAGAGCAAAGGAGACGCTGACACCGTGGCGCCAGCGGTACGGTGTCTCCGCTGCGCGCGCCGAGTTGGCTGGACTTGTCGCGGCGCCCCTCTATCATGGCCACGCGGGGATACCCCGTGACCGAGCAATGATTGTTCAAGAGAGGGAATTCGCTATGGATTTTGTTTCAGCTGTCAAAAGCTGCTTCGCGCAGTACGCAGGGTTTTCGGGCCGTGCACCACGCTCCGAGTTCTGGTGGTTTGCGCTGTTTCAGTTCGGAGTGCTGGTGATTGCCACCATGATCAGCCAGGTGCTGTATGGCATTGCCGCGCTGGCCCTGCTGTTGCCAGCGCTGGCCGTGGGGGCTCGCCGCTTGCACGATATTGGCCGCTCCGGCTGGTGGCAGCTGCTGTCCCTCACCGGTATCGGCACGCTGGTGCTGATTTACTGGTGGGTGCAACCCAGCGGGGAGTAAACCCATGGCAGGCCAGTGTCCCGAGTTGGCTCCGTAGAAAAACAAAAGCCCGCAGACCGTAAGGCCTGCGGGCTTTTGTGTAGTGGGCTGCGCAGTCAGCACAGGGCTGCTGCGCAGGGGCCAGGCAATTACATGCCCATGCCGCCCATGCCGCCCATGCCGCCCATGTCGGGCATGCCGCCACCAGCTGGGGCGTCATCCTTCGGGGCCTCAGCCACCATGGCTTCGGTCGTCAGCAGCAGCGATGCCACGGAGGCAGCGTTTTGCAGAGCGGTGCGGGTGACCTTCGTGGGGTCCAGAATGCCCAGTTCGAGCATGTCGCCGTAGGTGTCGTTGGCAGCGTTGAAGCCAAAGTTGCCCTTGCCAGCCAACACTGCGTTCACCACCACCGAGGCTTCGCCACCGGCGTTGTTCACGATTTCGCGCAGAGGAGCTTCCACTGCCTTCAGCACCAGCTTGATACCGGCGTCCTGGTCAGCGTTGTCGCCCTTGATCGAGTCGCCCACAGCTTGCTTGGCACGCAGCAGAGCCACGCCGCCACCAGCCACAACGCCTTCTTCCACAGCTGCACGGGTAGCGTGCAGTGCGTCTTCCACGCGGGCTTTCTTTTCCTTCATTTCGACTTCGGTGGCAGCGCCCACCTTGATCACGGCCACGCCGCCAGCCAGCTTGGCCACGCGCTCTTGCAGCTTTTCGCGGTCATAGTCGGACGTGGCTTCTTCGATCTGCACGCGCACTTGCTTGACGCGGGCTTCGATGTCTGCGGCAGCGCCAGCGCCGTCGATGATGATGGTGTTTTCCTTGCCCACTTCGATGCGCTTGGCTTGGCCCAGGTCGGCCAGAGTGACCTTTTCCAGGGTCAGACCGACTTCTTCAGCGATGACCTTGCCGCCCGTCAGGATGGCGATGTCTTCCAGCATGGCCTTGCGGCGGTCGCCGAAGCCAGGAGCCTTCACAGCCACAACCTTCAGGATGCCGCGGATCGTGTTGACCACCAGCGTAGCCAGGGCTTCGCCTTCGACTTCTTCGGCAATGATCAGCAGGGGACGGCCAGCCTTGGCAACTTGCTCCAGCGTAGGCAGCAGGTCGCGGATGTTGCTGATCTTCTTGTCGAACAGCAGCACGAAGGGGTTGTCCAGAATCGCGGATTGCTTTTCTGGGTTGTTGATGAAGTAGGGCGACAGGTAGCCGCGGTCAAACTGCATGCCTTCCACGACGTCCAGTTCGCTGTCCAGCGACTTGCCGTCTTCCACGGTGATCACGCCTTCCTTGCCAACCTTGTCCATGGCGTCAGCGATCAGCTTGCCGATGGTTTCGTCGGAGTTGGCGGAGATCGAACCCACTTGGGCGATTTCCTTGGAGGTGGTGGTGGGCTTGGAAGCCTTCTTCAGCTCGGCAACCAGGGCCGTCACAGCCTTGTCGATACCACGCTTCAGGTCCATCGGGTTGATGCCGGCGGCCACGTACTTGAAGCCTTCGCGCACGATGGCTTGTGCCAGCACCGTAGCGGTGGTGGTGCCGTCACCAGCGTTATCGCTGGTCTTGGAGGCCACTTCCTTCACGAGCTGGGCGCCCATGTTCTGCAGCTTGTCCTTGAGTTCGATTTCCTTGGCCACGGACACACCGTCCTTGGTCACGGTAGGGGCGCCGAACGAGCGCTCCAGCACCACATTGCGACCCTTGGGGCCCAGTGTGACCTTGACCGCGTTGGCCAGGATGTTCACGCCTTCAACCATGCGAGCGCGGGCTTCGCCGCCGAAAACTACGTCTTTTGCTGCCATTTTGGAGCTCCTGAAAATTTGATTCAAATTGGCTGCTGGCGCTTATTCAATAAGCACTAGCAGCTATGAAAAGATGAGTGATTCAGAGGGAAGAGAAATTACTTCTCAACCACTGCAAACAGGTCGTCTTCCTTCATGACCAGCAGCTCGTCGCCCTTGACCTTGACGGTCTGGCCCGAGTACTTGCCGAACAGAACGCGGTCACCGACCTTGACGTTCAGGGCGAGCACTTCGCCCTTGTCGTTGCGCTTGCCGGGGCCAACGGCCAACACTTCACCTTGATCGGGCTTTTCGGCGGCGTTGTCAGGGATCACGATGCCGGAAGCGGTCGTGGTTTCGCTTTCAATACGCTTGACGATCACGCGATCGTGCAGAGGGCGAAGGTTCATTGCAATGCTCCTGTTTTCAGTAAAAAAGCTGAGGGACTCAATCAGCCCCGGCCATCCGGGGCCACCAAACTGCCAGCAGGGAGCGCGGTGTTAGCACTCGTCTGCGGTGAGTGCTAATGATACGGGCATTTGTGGCCATTTCAAGACACCCCCTCAGAACGTGGGGGCGAAGGTGCGGAACGCTGCGGAACGCCACTCTACTTTCGTTTTTCCGCCATTCAAATTTAGATTTTGGTGAATCGCTAGCGCGGAGTTGCCGCGTATGCCGTCAGCCTGTCGTTCTTTGAAACGTTTAGAACAGAAGCGAAAAATAGAAGTGGGTGCACACTATTTTATAATTGGTCGAAACCGAGTTGCTTCGATGGCAGCTCCCGGCTGGTTGCAGCCATAGGGTTGCCGCAGACGGATGGGTGTCAGTGTCAGTGCAAGTTTTATCTTCACCTTGGGGTGATCCCTCAACAGCCGTGCACCGATGTACATGTTTTCAAGCGCCTCGGTTGAAGCGCTGACTGGCAAAAGCTACGGGGAGTTGGGTGGGCTGCTTCAGGCTGTTTGCATACATACGGGATGCGTCATCGAATGAGTACTATCGGCCATGAGCAGTCACTCGCACCCTGCTGGACGGTAGCTTCCACGAGCACGACTCGTCCACGCTGGCCTTTGAATTGGCGGCGATGGCCGCCTTCCGCGAAGGCTTTGCGAAAGCGTCACCCCAGGTGCTGGAGCCCATGATGGCTGTGGAGGTCATCACCCCGGTCGACTACTTGGGCGATGCCATCGGCGACCTGAACCGCCGCCGCGGGCTGGTGCGTACCCAAGGCCTGCGTGGCAACGCCGCCACGGTCGAGGCCGAGGTACCGCTGAAAGAGATGTTCGGCTACATCGGCAGCCTGCGGGCCCTGTCCTCAGGTCGTGCACAGTATTCGATGCAGCTGGACCACTACGGGGTGGTGCCTGCGGCCCAGGCTGCAGAGCTGGTGGGTTGAGCTGAGAGCGCCGGGCCAGTTGCCCGGTACAGCCGTTGAGGGGGCGTGGACGAGAGTCTGCCCCCTTCTTTTTTGGCTTTGCGAGATGTTTGCTGCGGGACGGCTCCGGTCATCAAGGCTCAGCCGGGGGATGCTGCCAGAAGATCACATACGCCTCACAGACTTCATGTTGACCTCACGCAGGCACCCAATACTCGCCCCAACGCTCGATGGTTCTTGGTTGGAAAGGGTTCCATGTTTATTGCAATCGCGCTGGGCATGGCCCTGCTGTGCCTGGCCGTCTTTGGGTTGGCGACCTTCTTTCTGGCAAGGGGCATGGCTAGAAGTTACGGCTATGTCTTCCACCAGTTACTCGGATATCAACCGCCCACTGTCGCGCTGCGGTTGACCTCCTGGGCCTGCGCCCTGCTTGTGCTGATACTCCTGCCGATGAAAGGATGCAGCCATATGCAGGTGGAGCTGTATCGCCAGGCGATTCCTCCTCAATTCGAGCTGGTGGAGGCTCTGCACCACGATGAGATCGTTGGTTTCCGAGAGGGTTGTGGATACGCAATTTTCCGGCTCTCAGAAGACAACCTAGCGCGCATTCGTCGCCAGGGCCTAGCTTACTTCGACACGGCCCAGCTTGGGCGGGATGGCAAGCCCTATCACCAATACCAGCCGTGGCAGGTCACGCTGACCGATGCGCATGACCAGCTGTTTCGCGGGCAAAGCTGCGCAGGTGAACCGTCTGAATTGCTGGAGCAGGCTCAGCGCGCAGTTGGCAAAAAGGGGGCGTTCTTCACTACCGGCCACGAGCAGGATCTGGTGGTTGTTCCCGCGTTGGGATTGCTCATCTACTCCTACAACGGTTGACCGAACGGCCCCGCTTTATCTGTTGCACCTTCTACCTTGTGCATCATCCCATCGCCATATCCTCCCAACGAGGCTCAGCAATGGCATCAACCAGGCATAGATCTGCGCGATCGCGTGCATATTTGAACGGAGTTGCTTGTTCGTCCAGTCAATCCACTACCTTGAACGACTGACCTCGAAGTAGCCGACCAAATTCATTGCGCAATCAACTGCACAGTTAAGCGCATGGGCCCCTCTGGCTACAACTTGGACTACCCAGCTTTGCGTCCAATCTCCAAATCTCTGTCCAAGAGACAGTCGATAAATGCACCCAAGAGCGCTGGTCGATGCTGCCTGTTCGGGTAGTAGAGGAACAGCCCGGGGCGTGAGATCGACCAATCCGCCAAGACCTGGACCAACCTGCCATGGGCCAAGTGCTCGGCCACACCATCTCGTTCGAAGTGATACGCAATGCCGAGCCCGTTCAGCGCAGCAGCAATGCCAATGTCAGCATGATTGGTGACGACCGGGCCATCCACCGCGACTTCCATCTTTTGGCCCCTCTTCTCGAATTCCCAGCGGTACTGTCTGCCGTCCATCTGGAGCCGCCAGTTAATGCACGCATGGCTGTGCAAATCGGCGGGCGTCTTAGGGACCCCTCGCTCAGCTAGATAGCCTGGAGAGGCCACTGCAATCATATTCAGATCTGGGCTGAGGCGCACGGCAATCATGTCTTTCTCAAGTCGTCCACCCACGCGGATGCCCGCGTCGAAGCGGCCCACAACAATGTCGGCCAGAGCGTAGTCGACCACGATGTCGAGCAGCACGTCAGGGTAGGCGCGATGGAAGCGTGAAAGCCTGGGTGCAATGATGGTTCTCGCTGCGATCCCCAGCGTGTTGATGCGAAGCGTGCCTGTGGTGTGCCCTGCAGCCTCGGTGGCTTCAGCGACTGCTGCATCCATTTCCCGAAACAGTGGGGCTATGCGCCCATAAAGCAGTTCGCCACTTGCAGAGGGCGCGACGCTTCGTGTCGTCCTATTCAGAAGGCGCGTGCCGATCCGGGCTTCGAGCTGTCGAATGGTCTGGCTGAGCGCAGACGGCGAAAGGCCCAGATGTTCAGCCGCGCGGGCAAAGCTCTTGCGTTCGACCACGGCAGCAAAAGCTTTTAGCTCAGCAAATTCGAACCCGCGCATTATGTATTCCTTGCTACATAGCTCATTCGAATTCTAGATGATTCACTTATTTCACTACGGCACGCATCCTTAGGCTTCATTCAACACACGGAGCACCAGCATGCACCCCTCGACTCTTCCTGAACCCATTGCCGCGTACTTCGCGGCTGAGCACAACCCTGAGGCCTTGGGGTGTTGTTTCACACCGCAAGCGGTCATGAAGGACGATGGCCACACCTACATCGGCGTCGAAGCCATCACGGCCTTTATGGCCGAGGCATCCGCCAAGTACAGCGCAACGACGGTGCCGTTTGCGCTGGCAAGTGAGGGGGGCCTCCAGATTGTCCACGCCAAGGTCACAGGCAACTTCCCTGGCAGCCCTATCAATCTGTCCTATCGCTTTCGCCTGGAACGCGGCCTGATTTCATTGCTGGAGGTCACAGCATGAACTTCGATCTTCAATTGAAAGGCCAGCGCGCCCTGGTTACCGGCGGCACCAAAGGTTTGGGAGCTGCCGTCGTGAAGAGCCTCCAGGAAGTCGGAGTGCAGGTCATGACAACTGCGCGCTCTGCACCAGACAGGCCGCTTGAAGGTGTGACTTACGTCCAGACTGACCTCACGACGGCGGAAGGCGTGAGCGAACTGGCGCGCGTGGTGAAGGAGCAGTGGGGCGGTGTCGATATCCTGATCAACTCCGTCGGAGGCTCGACCGCTCCGGCAGGTGGTTTTGCGGCACTGGATGACGCTGTGTGGCTCAGTGAGCTGAATCTGAACCTGATGTCAGCAGTGCGTCTTGACCGTGCGCTGTTGCCCGCCATGTTGGCCAAGGGTACAGGGGTTGTCCTGCATGTGACGTCGATACAGCGTGTGCTTCCACTTCCGGAGTCAACGACCGCGTACGCCGCCGCCAAGGGTGCCCTCTCGACCTACAGCAAATCCTTGTCAAAGGAGGTCACACCGAAAGGAGTGCGCGTTCTGCGCGTCTCGCCAGGCTGGATTGAAACCGAGGCTTCGGTAACGTTCGCCGAGCGGATGGGCGCAGAAGCGGGCACGGACTACGAGGGCGGGAAGAAGATGGTGATGGACTGGCTCGGCGGAATTCCGGTCGGGCGGCCTGCCACGCCAGAGGAAGTTGCCGACCTGATCACCTTCCTGGTGTCTCCTCGCGCAGCATCGGTGTCGGGCTCGGAGCACATGATCGATGGAGGGACAGTACCAACCGTGTAGAACCTTCACAAGGCTCTACAGATACTCCCACAGGTCATGAGCTTGGACGATTTTCCGATTTCTGTAGGGTGGGCTCCGGAAACCTGGCGTAGGGTTGCACAAGGCAGCGGATGTGCGACACGCCAACTCCAGGTATCACTGTCAACTTATGCTGTCGGTACAAACAATTCGCGCTCTTGACGTTGTCTATCCAGAGATCTGCTCGGTAACACATGATTTTGGATGCAGCGGAGCATCACGCTGGAGGGTGAAAGTCGTCAGGTGTAGGGCTGCGGTGTCGCCTTATAGCCATGCCCAGATCCGGCGCAGCAATGCGGGCGCCGGTCGAGCGGGACGGAATACATAACGGGATGGTTTGTGCATGGCTTTCTCGGTGTCGGTTTTTGCAATACTGTACAAAACCTCAGTATCATGCGCAAGATCGCCACGGCACCTCCAGCTCTCGCCCGAGGGGGGCAGAATTGCCGTGCCAGCGTCCTCTTCGCCACCTGATGTCCTCAGCCCTCGCACCCACCGAACTCCGGGGCTTCCTCCTCACACGCCATTGGCGTGACCTCCCTGACGGCACCGAGATCGAATACTGGCTGGCCACCGACGACGGGCCCAAGAAGGTGCTTCTGACCCGGCAGAGCTCGGTCGCCTTTCTGCCTGCCCAACACCGGGCTGCAGCGCAGGCCTCACTGGCGAGCCTGCAGGGCCTGGAGGCGAAGGAGCTCGGTCTGAAGACATTCGATCAGCAGCCCGTCCTCGGTGTCTACGCCCGCAGGTTCCGCGATCTCGGCAAGCTGGCGCGCGCGCTCCAGCCGCTGGGAATACCACTCTACGAAGCGGATGTCCGCCCGCACGATCGCTACCTGATGGAGCGGTTCATCACGGCCGGTGTTCTGATCGAGGGAGGCCAGCGCGAAGGCTCGACCATCCTCGACGGCAAGTTGAAGCCAGCATCCGGTTGGCGCCCGGTATTGAAGGTGGTGTCGCTGGACATTGAGACGAGCGCGACCGAGGAGCTGTACTCGATCGCACTGGATGGTGCGGGCGACCGGGTGGTGTTCATGCTGGGGGAAGCACCAGAGTCTGTATCAGCGCCAGCTGTGTCGCCGGTGGACTTCAGGCTTGTGTACTGCCCGACACGCCGGGAGATGATTGAGCAGCTCAATGCCTGGTTTGCAGACCATGACCCGGATGTCATCGTCGGCTGGAGCGTGATCCAGTTCGACCTGCGGGTGCTGCAAAAGACCGCCGACGCGAACTCCGTGCAACTGCTACTCGGACGCGAGCGCCGCCCCATCGCTTGGCGTACGCACCCGGGGCGCCAGGGCTACCTGTTCGCACCCATGCCCGGACGCGTGGTTGTCGATGGCATCGAAGCACTGCGGGCGGGCATGTGGAGCTTCCCGTCTTTCAGCCTCGAAGCGGTCTCGCAGGCATTGCTCGGCGAGGGCAAGGAGATCGGCGATGCCTACGACAAGATGGATGAAATCGAGCGGCGCTACCAGGAAGACAAGCCGGCGCTGGCCAGCTACAACATCCGCGACTGCGCGCTCGTCCTTCGCATTTTCGAAAAACTGGAGCTGCTGCCGTTCGTGCTGGAGCGAGCCCAGACCACGGGCTTGCAGATAGATCACTTCGGCGGCTCCATCGCCGCATTCAGCCACCACTACCTGCCGCGCATGCACCGCCTGGGCTACGTGGCACCCAACGTGGGTGACATCGCAGCCAAGGCGTTTCCTGGCGGCTATGTGATGGACTCCAGGCCGGGCTTCTACGACTCCGTCGTGGTCCTGGACTACAAGAGCCTGTACCCCTCCATCATCCGGACCTTCCTGGTGGATCCAGTAGGCTTGGCAGAGGGAGAGAGCACCAAGGTCCAGACCGGGTTGGTGCAAGGGCCACAAGGCACGCTGTTCTCGCGCGACAAACACTGTCTGCCGGACATCGTGACCACACTCTCGAATGCCCGGGACGAGGCCAAGCGGGCGCGCAATCAGCCGCTGTCGCAGGCCCTGAAGCTGCTCATGAATTCCTTTGCGGGTGTGCTGGGTGCGTCGGAATGCCGCTTCTTCAATCCGAAGCTGGTGTCTGCCGTGACCCTGCGCGGCCACGAGGTGATGAAGCTCACACGGACCTTCGTGGAGCTGCGTGGATACCAGGTCATCTACGGAGACACCGACTCCATCTTCATCTGGCTCAAGCGCACTTATTCCAATGCGGAGGCACACGCCATCGCGGCCAGCTTGGTGCAGGAGATCAACGCTTGGTGGACCGGCAAGCTGCGAGAAGAGCAGCAGTTGGAGAACTTCCTCGAGATTGAGTTCGACACGCACTACGCCAAATTCTTCATGCCCACCATCCGGGGATCGGATGTCGGCAGCAAGAAGCGCTATGCCGGCCTGAGCATCGATGAAGAGGGGCGGGAGGAGATGGTCTATCGCGGGCTGGAGATGGCCCGCAGCGACTGGACCCTGTTGGCACGCCAGTTCCAGGAGGGCTTGCTGTCACGCATCTTCCATGGCGAGCCCTATCAGGCTTTCGTTGCCCACTATGCGCGGTCGATGCTGGACGGTCAAATGGATGCGTTGCTCGTCTACCGAAAACGCCTGCGCCACCGGCTCGATGCCTACGAGGTCAACGTGCCGCCCCAGGTGCGCGCGGCGCGCATCGCTGACGCACACAACGCGAAGTTGAACCGCCCTCAGCAGTACCAGCGTGGAGGTTGGATCGAGTACGTGATGACGCAGAGCGGCCCCGAACCTCTGGAGGCCCGGCATTCGCGCATTGACTATGAGCACTACCTCGTCAAACAACTGCAACCCATTGCTGATGCGATTCTTCAGCCGCTGGGGGACAGCTTTGCAGCATTGACGAGTGCGCAGAAGGTGTTGTTCTAGGCGATACCGGCGGTCGAACTGGTGCGCCCCCTGATGCGGACTTGTTGATGAGGGCGAGCAGACGAGACCGTCTATTTGCGTCCGATAGCGAGCTTCGCACCCACGAAAGTCTAGTGGCGCAAAAACCGCACCGACGAATGTAGAGTGGCGCGGGCCTCTAAACACCAATGGCGCAGTTTGGAGGAAACTGAAGTAAATCAACGACTTACGCCTGCTGGGTTTCTAAGGTTAACTGGCGTTCCGCAATGTTCTGTCCAAGTCCGTCAGGCCGCAGCAACCAGCATCAGATCCAGGTTCTGCACCGCCGCCCCCGAGGCGCCCTTGCCAAGGTTGTCAAACACGGCGGTCAGCAACACCTGACCGTGGCGGGCGTTGCTGAACACTCCCAGCTGCAGCCGGTTGGTGCCGTTCAGGGCTTGCGGGTCCAGATGCTCGGCCGCTTCGGTGGTGGCGGGGGGCATCACCTCGACAAAGGTGGCGTCGGCATAGTGCTGCCGCAGGCAGGCGTGCAGGTGTTCGCCTTGCGTGCCGGGCGGGAGCTGCCGCAGATGCAGCCCGATGGTCAGCACGATGCCCTGGCGGAAGGCGCCGTACGAGGGCAGAAAAAACGGGCGCTGCGACAGCCCGGCGTGCTGCGCGATCTCGGGCGTGTGTTTGTGCTCCAGCTGCAGCCCGTAGACCTGGAAGGCAGGCGCATGGGCTGCTTCGGCCTTCGTGTGCTTGCACCCGGGCACGCCCACCGCCGGAATACCCCGACACCGCATGGATGGTGAGCGCATGGTCGTCAGGCAACAAGCCGGCCTGCACCAGGGGCCGCAGCAGGGCGATGGCGCCTGTGGGGTAGCAGCCGGGGTTGCTGACGCGTTGCGCGTTGGCGATGCGCGCGGCCTGCGCCGCATCCATCTCAGGGAACCCATAAACCCATTGCGCGTCCGTGCGGTGGGCCGAGCTGGCGTCGATCACGCGCACCGAGGGGTTGTGGATGGCTGCCACGGCTTCGCGGGCGGCGGCGTCGGGCAGGCACAGGATGGCGATGTCGCAGCTGTTGATGGCTTCGGCGCGGCGGGTGGGGTTCTTGCGGTCGGCTTCGGGCAGTGTCAGCAGCTGCAGATCTGTGCGGCCGTGCAGGCGCTGGTGGATTTGCAGGCCGGTGGTGCCTTGGTCGCCGTCAATAAAAACAAGGGGCTGGGTGGTCATGGTGCGGATTCCTGGCATGGGGAGATGTGGAATCTTCGGCGCCGGTCTAAACTTTGAAAAGTTGAATTTCACAAACATCAAGATCAGTTCTGCTGAACGTCATGCGCGAACTCAATCTCGACCGGCTGCGTACCCTGGTCACCATCGCTGACCTCGGGTCTTTCGCTGAAGCTGCCCGCACGCTGCATCTGGCGCCGCCCACGGTCAGCCTGCACATTGCCGACCTGGAGGCGTTGATCGGTGCGCCGTTGCTGGTGCGCAAGCGGGGCGAGGTGCGGCCGTCCGGCGCGGGGGAGGTGCTGGTGGAGCGGGCGCGGCGTCTGCTGGCCGATGCCGACGAGGCCATGGACCTGGTGCGGCGCCAGGTGCAAGGGCTGGAGGGGCGGGTGCGGCTGGGCGCGTCCACCGGCGCCATCGCGCACCTGCTGCCCCAGGCGCTGGAAGTGCTGGGCCAGTACCACCCCGGCATCGATGTGCAGGTGCTGGTGCTCACGTCGCAGGAGACTGTGTCGCGGCTGGCGCTGGGGGCATTGGATGTGGGTCTGGTGGCCTTGCCCATGGCCTCGGTGCGCGGGGTGACGGTGATGCCGTGGCGGCGCGACCCGGTGATGGCGTTCGTCCCCTCGGCCTGGGCGGCGCCCCGCAGGGTCACGCCCCAGTGGCTGGCGGGTCAGCCGTTGATCCTGAACGATGACGGCACCAGCCTGTCACGCCTGACGAACGATTGGCTGGCCCTGGCGGGCGAGCTGCCCAAGGCGCGCATCCAGCTCAACTACAACGATGCCATCAAGAGCCTGGTGGCCGCCGGCTACGGGGCCACGCTGCTGCCGCACGAGGCATCCACCGCCACGCCGCTGGACCCGCGCATCCGCATGCTGCCGGTGCAGCCCCGGCTGTGGCGCCCCCTGGGCATCGCCCACCGCGCGGGCCCGGTGGAGCGCGCCACCCAGCATGTGCTGGATGTGCTGTGGCAACAGAAGCAGGTGTGACGCGAAGCTGAACCGGGAATGTGCCGCCCCAGGCCGCCGCCTGTCGCTCAGGCAGCGTCGTCCCCGATGAGCAGTCGGGTGTCGGACACGTAGCGGTGCGGCGGTACCTCCAGGTTGGTGGGCGCGGGCTTGTTCCTGAAGACTCGGCCCGCCAGGTCGAAGGTGGAGCCGTGGCAGGGACAAAAGAAGCCGCCCTGCCACTGGTCGCCCACGCTGGGGTTGGAGGTGCCTGCGGGCACGGCGGTGGGCGAGCAGCCGAGGTGCGTGCAGATGCCCACGGTGACAAACACCTCCGGGCGGATGGAGCGTTGCGGGTTGCGGGCGTACTCGGGTTGCTGGTCCTTGCGCGAGGCGGGGTCGGCCAGTGCGGCGTCTTGCTGGGGCAGGGCGGCCAGCATCTCGGGCGTACGCCGCATGATCCACACGGGCTTGCCGCGCCATTCCACCGTCTTCACGCCGCCGGACTGCAGGTCGCTGATGTCCACCTCCACGCCGGCGCCCATGGCCCGCGCGCGCTCGCTGGGGGCCACGCTGGACACCAGGGGCACGGCGACCCCTGCCGCCGCCACGCAGCCTGTGGCCGCCGTCAGCAGCACCAGCTGCCGACGCTCTGCGGAGGGATCGCCGTCGGTGCCTGGAAGGCAGCCATTGGGAGTAGCGGTGTGGAGAGACATGGGGTGCTTTCAGAGAGAGTTAGGACTGGCCGTGGCGTCGAGAGGGGGGCTCGGCGGGGTGACAACCACCGCCCGCAACGTAGCGGGCGGCAATGCTCTACCGCAAACGACGTGCCATCACCCGCAAGACCGGCCTGCCATGGCGCGTGCTGCCTGAAAAGCTCGTGAATTCAATGGGTTGCGCGCGCGAGGTCTGGTTGGCAGGTGCGCCGCAGGCCCGGCAGCGGCCGGATTCACTGCCACCCTGTCTGCCAAACCGGCTGCCAACTGCCATCCATTGCAGTCCGCATGGCATAGATCAAAGGCCCGCTGCCGAAACCGGTGCACCGTCAGGGCCCTTGCATGTACGAAGGTTTTTCCATGCCCCACCTCCCCGCACCACCCGCAGAACTGGTGTCTTTTCTGGAGGGCCTGCCAGATCCGCACATCCTGCTGGACGGCCGCTATCGCATCCTGGCGGCCAATGGCGCCTATCGCCGCCTGTTCGCTACGGCTGGCGGCGCGGGTGGCAGCGTGTTGGGGCGCACCTGCCACGCTGTGTCCCACCATGCCTGCGTGCCCTGTGACCAGGCGGGCGAGTCCTGCCCGCTGGCGCAGGCGCGCGCCTCGGGGCAATGCGAACGGGTGCTGCATGTGCACCACACGGCCCAGGGTGAGGAATATGTGCAGATCGAGCTGACACCGGTGGCGGGGGCGGAGGGCACAACGGGATTTTTTGTGGAAAAGATGGTGCCTTTGCCGGTGGCGGCGCAGCCGGTGCCGTCCGCGCAGGGGCTCATTGGGCGTTCGCCCGCGTTCCTGAAGATGCTAGGGCTGGTGGCGCGGGTGGCACCCTCGCGGGCTGCGGTGTTGCTTCTGGGCGAGTCGGGCACGGGCAAGGAGCTGGTGGCCCATGCCGTGCACCAGGGTAGCCTGCGCGCGCGGCGGGCGCTGGTGCCCGTGGACTGCTCCAGCATGCCCGAGGCGCTGTTCGAGTCCGAGCTGTTCGGGCATGAGAAAGGGGCGTTCACCGGCGCGGCCCAGACCCGGCCGGGGCTGGTGGAGGCGGCAGACGGTGGCACGCTGTTTCTGGACGAAGTGGGCGACATCCCGCAGCCGCTGCAGGTGAAGCTGCTGCGCCTGCTGGAGACCGGCACCTACCGCCGCGTGGGCAGCACCGAGCTGCGGCATGCCGACCTGCGCGTGGTGTCAGCCACGCACCGCAACCTGCAGCACATGGTGGCCGCAGGGCATTTTCGCGAAGACCTGTATTACCGCCTGAGCACCTTCCCCATCCACCTGCCACCGCTGCGCGAACGCCAGGGGGATACCGCTTTGCTGGCACGCGCGCTGCTGGAGCGCGTGGCGCCCCCGCCCCGTGCGCTGCAGTTGTCTGGCGCTGCGCTGGCCTTGCTGGAGGCGCAGCCCTACCCCGGCAATGTGCGGGAACTGCGCAACCTGCTGGAGCGCACCGCCTTGCTGTGCGATGGCGACAGCATCGGCGCGGAGCATGTGCAGCAAGCGCTTGCCTGTGGTCTGCCCCCGCTCGCGGGTGCGGTGGCTCAGGGCGCAGGGGTGCTGCCTGTATCGGTTGCGTTAGCGGGGCTGCCACGCCGCCGCCCCTTGCCCGACGACGAGGCCCTGCGCCAGGCCGTGGCTGCCCACCAGGGCAGCCGTTTAGCCCTGGCGCGGCGGCTGGGCATCAGCGAGCGATCGCTGTACCGGCGGCTGAAAACATTGGGTGCTTGATGCCAATAAGTGAAGAAATTGGCCTCAAGCGCATGTATTGATTGTGCTGGCAGCTATTTTTTATATAGCGTTTGGTGCACCTTGCTGGCTCACACCACCGCATCGGGCGCCAGCGCGCTCAGCACCATGCGCACGATCAGTTCCTCGGCTTTTTCGTAGTCGCGCTCGGTCAGGGCGGGCTTGCCCAGCAACAGGGCGAACTGGGCTTCCTGCTCCGCATACGCCTGGGTGACCGACCAGATGATGAACATCAGGTGCGTGAAGTTGACCTTGGCAATGCGGCCCTCGCGCGCCCAGCGCTCGAAGGTGCGCACCTCGGTCTTGAGCAGCGGCGCCACGCGTTCGGTGATGGCCGTGCCATACCGTGGTGCACCCGCAATCACCTCTTTGGTGAACACCTTGGCGCCCTGGGGGCGGGTGCGCGAATAGTGCAGCTTGGCGCGGATGTAGCGCCGAAGCGCCTGCTGGGGGTCGTCGCTGTGCGACAGGTCTTCCATGCCGGCCAGCCACTGGGTGAGCACATCGTCCAGCACCCGCTGGTACAGCGCCTCCTTGCTTGGGAAGTAGTACAGCAGGTTGTGGCGGCTGATGCCGATGGCGGCGGCAATGCTCTCCAGCGATGCGCCCTCAAAGCCGAATTGCGCAAACTGATTCTCTGCCTCGGTAAGGATGCCCTGCTCCTTGAGCAGCCGCGAGGCCGTGGGGGCACGGGGGGCG
>NZ_JBWKYJ010000049.1:0-38303 GCF_059423685.1 Acidovorax sp. GW460-11-11-14-LB4
GGCGGTGGGGGCTCCACGGCGCGCGGCGCAGCCTGGGTGGGCACGGCGGCCCACAACTCAGCTTCTACGGCAGGCTGGTCGGCCGTGTTTTTCCAGTTCACACCCCAGGTCAACGCGCCGATCAGCACCGCATGCACCAGCACCGCCAGCGTGATGGCGCGCAGGCGCGCCGGTGGACGGGGCGGGGCAAACTGGTCGCGGTCGGTGTGGGCGTGCATGGGCGTCTGAGCGGTGCCGGGCGGGTTCGGTTCAACCGCCTTGCTTGACCGACAGGCCTACGCGTTGCACGCCTGCCTTTTGCAGGGCGTCCATCGCCTTCACCACGGTTTCGTACTGCACGCCCTTGTCGGCGCTGATGACCACGGCGCTCTCGGGCCCCTGGCCCTTTTGCCAGCGGCTGGCGGCATCGCCAATCTCCCGCTGGTTCAGGCTGCGCGTGGCTTCGGGGGTCTTGAACTGCAGCGTGCCGTCCTTGTTGACGATGACCTGGGCCACTACCTTGGGCATGTTCTTGCTCTTGCCCACGCTGGGCACATCGACCACGCCGGGTGTGAGCATGGGCGCCGTCACCATGAAGATGATGAGCAGCACCAGCATGACGTCAATGAACGGGACCATGTTGATCTCGTTGATGGTGCGGCGGCCTCGGCCGCGGGATGCCATGGCGGGCATGGGGTGCCTCCCGGATCAGTGGCCCGAGGCCGTGTGGCCTGTGGACGCGGGCTGCGCGCCCAGGTTGCGCTGCAGGATGTTGGAGAACTCTTCGATGAAGGTCTCCTGGTGCGTGGCCACGCGGTCAATGTCGCGTGCAAAGCGGTTGTAGGCGATCACGGCCGGGATGGCCGAGAACAGGCCGATGGCGGTGGCGACCAGCGCCTCGGCGATGCCTGGGGCCACGGTAGCGAGCGTGACCTGTTCCATGCCTGCAAAGCCGGTGAAGGCGTGCATGATGCCCCACACGGTGCCGAACAGGCCCACATACGGCGATACGGAGCCGACCGATGCCAGGAAGGAAAGGCTCGACTCGACCACATCCATCTCACGCTGGAAGCTTGCACGCATGGCGCGGCGCGCGCCGTCCAGCAAGGTGCCCGGGTCGGTGATGCGGCGTTCACGGAGCTTTTGGTATTCGCGCATCCCGCTGGCAAAAATGCGTTCCATGGGGCCTGCCTGCTTGGCGTTCTGGGCGGCAGCGGCGTACAGGTCGTTCAGGCTGGTGCCCGACCAGAACTCGCGCTCGAAATCCTCGTTCAGTGTCTTCACGCGCTTCAAGGCAAACAGCTTGCGGAAGATGGCGGCCCAACTGGCCACCGACACGCCCAGCAGCAGCAGCATCACGAGTTGCACCACCCAGCTGGCGTGCAGCACCAGGGAGATGATGGACATGTTTTGGGAATTCATGGTGTGAGTTGTTCCAGGAGGGTGCTTGGAATTCTGGCGGGGCGCAGGGTGGCGGCATCCACCCATCCGATGCGGATGGTGCCTTCGGTCAGCAAGGTCGGGGGCTGGTCGGTCATCTGCTCTGGTTTCAGGAGCGCCTGCTGCACTATTGTCAACGATGCGCGGCCACTGCTTTGCAGGGCGGCGGTAACAATCAGTTCATCGTCCAGCCGCGCAGGGCGGTGGTAGCGCAGCTGCGCGTCGGTTACGACAAACATGCCGCCGGTTTGTTCCCGCAACTGCTGTTGGCCCACACCCAACGAGCGCAGCCACTCGGTGCGCGCGCGCTCAAAGAACTTGAGGTAGTTGGCGTAGAACACGATGCCACCGGCATCGGTGTCCTCCCAGTAAATCCGGATCGGAAATTCAAACGCCATCGTGGGGTCGCTCGCCTTGGTCATCCAAGCAGCTTGCGCAGCCGCTCCACGGACTCCTGCAATTGCGCCATGGAGTTGGCGGTGGAGAAGCGGATGAAGCGCTCGGGCTCGGCCGTGCCAAAGTCGCGCCCCGGTGTCACGGCGATGTGCGCGCGGCGCATCAGCTCAAACGCAAAGTCCCAGCTGCCGCTCACGCCCAGGTGCTGCGCGGCCTGCGTGCAGTCGGCCCAGGCATAGAAGGCGCCATCAGGCATCACGGGCACATTCAGACCCAGCGACTGCAGCGCGGGGATGAAGAAGTCGCGCCGCGCCTTGAACTCGGCACGGCGGCGTTCGTATTCGGCAATGCTCTCGGCCTCGAAGCAGGCCAGCGCTGCATGCTGCGACACGGAGCTGGCGCAGATGAACAGGTTCTGCGCCAAGCGCTCGACCACCGGCACCATGGCCTCGGGCACCACCATCCAGCCCAGGCGCCAGCCGGTCATGTTGAAGTATTTGCTGAAGCTGTTGATGCTGATGATGTTGTCGTCGATGGCGAGCGCGGTGTGGCCAAACTCTTCCTCGTACGACAGGCCCAGGTAGATCTCGTCGATCATCGTGATGCCGTCGTGCGACCGCACCACGTCATGGATGCGGCGCAGCTCGTCGGGCGCTATCGAGGTGCCCGTGGGGTTGGACGGCGAGGCCAGCAGCACGCCGCGCGTTTTTTCATTCCATGCCGCACGCACCTTGTCGGCGCTCAGCTGGTAGCGCTCTGCCGCCGTGGTGGGCAGCAGCACGGCCTTGCCTTCTGCGGCGCTCACAAAGTGGCGGTTGCAGGGGTAGCTCGGGTCGGGCATCAAAATTTCGTCGCCCGACTCGATGAGCGCCAGGCACGCCAGCTGCAGCGCGGCCGATGCACCGGCAGTGACCACGATGCGGCGCGCAGGCACGTTGACGCCAAAGCGGCTCCGGTACCAGCCGCTGATGCGCTCGCGCAGCGCATCCAGGCCCAGCGCGTTGGTGTATTGCGTGGCGCCGTTGTGCACGGCGCGGGCTGCGGCTTCCTGCACCAGGGGCGGGGCGGTGAAGTCGGGCTCGCCGATGTTCAAGAAGATCATCGGTTCGCGCGTGCCCGCCACCTCGCGGGCCAGGGCCTGCGCGGCCTTGGCGACCTCCATCACATAGAACGGTTCAATGCGCTCGGCGCGCGTGGAAAACTTCATGGAATGGCATCCTGCCCCGACCGGGCCCTTTGTGGGCGTGGTGGCGTGAGGGCGTAGAAAGAAAAGAAACCAAGCCGCCCCGGTTCAACGGGCAGGGCGGCAGCGGGGCGGTGGTAAGTCAGGCAGCGCCCGCGCCTGCGGCCTTGTCGGCCGCCACTTCCACGGCGCGCAGTTGGGGGGCCAGGCCGTTGAGCACGGCGTTCACGTACTTGTGGCCGTCCGTGCCGCCAAATTCCTTGGCGAGTTCGATGCATTCGTTGAGCACCACGCGCCAGGGCACATCCAGGCAGTTCTGGAACTCGTATACGCCGATCCACATGGTGGCGTGTTCGATGGGAGAGATCTCGGCCATCTTGCGGTCCAGCAACGGGGTGATCAATGCGTCCATGCTGGCGGCATGCTCGATGCAGCCATGCAGCAGCGCGTCGTAGTGCGCCGAGTCAGCCTTGTGGAAGCCCGCCAGGTCGCGCGTGAACGCATCGATGGCAGTAGCGTCGTTGCCGCCCACCAGGTGCTGATACAGCGCCTGCAGCGCAAATTCGCGCGCACGGCTGCGGTTGGACTTGGAGGCGGCCTTGCGGGTGCCCGTGCTTTTGAGGCCGGTGCGGGTTTGCTTGGGCGGACGTGCCGACGATGGCGTAGGGGTGTTTTCGCTCATGACAGTTCGTCCAGCAGGTTGGCCATTTCCACCGCCACGCGGGCTGCGTCCATGCCCTTTTCGGTCTGACGGGCGATGGCCTGTTCCATGTTCTCGGTGGTGATGATGGCGTTGGCAATCGGGATCTGGTAGTCCAGCGACAGGCGCGTAACGCCCGCGCCGGATTCGTTGGCTACCAGCTCGAAGTGGTAGGTCTCGCCGCGGATGATGCAGCCCAGCGCGATCAGCGCGTCGTACTCGTCGCTCTCGGCCATGGCCTGCAGGGCCACGGGCACTTCGAGCGCGCCGGGCACCAGCACATGCTTGATGTGCTTTTCCTGCACGCCCAGGGCCAGCAGCTCTGCGCGGCAGGCAGCAGCCAGCGTGTTGGTGATGCTCTCGTTGAAACGGGCCTGCACGATGCCGATGTGCAGCTTCTTGCCGTCCAGTTTGTCTGCGGTGCCTTTGTCTGCGCCAAACATAGTGATCCTGTTCCTGTCTTTATTCTTTGGGGATGAAGCCGGTGATTTCGAGGCCGTAGCCTGTCATGCTGGGCATGCGGCGTGGCTGGCCCATCAGGGCCATCTTGTGCACGCCGCATTCGCGCAGGATCTGCGCGCCCACGCCATAGGTACGCAGGTCCATGCGGCCGCGCTCGGGCGCCTGGGCGGAGCGGGCGGTGCCTTCAAACTGCGCCAGCAGTTGGGAGGCGCTTTCGCCACAATTGAGCAGCACGGCCACGCCCTTGCCTTGTTTGGCCAGGTATTGCAGGCTGGTGTCCAGGCCCCAGGAGTGCATGGAGCGGTTGACTTCGAGCGCATCGAACACCGACAGCGGCTCGTGCACACGCACGGGCACCACGTCGTCGGCGCTCCACTGGCCCTTGACCAGTGCCAGATGCACGGCCTGACTGGGCTTGTCGCGAAATGCGTGGGCGGTGAACTCGCCATACGCCGTCTGCAGTGCGCGCGTGCCGACCTTTTCGACCAGCGACTCGTTGCGGCTGCGGTATTCGATGAGGTCGGCGATGGTGCCGATCTTGAGGCCATGCTCGGCCGCGAACAGCTGCAAATCGGGCAGGCGGGCCATGGTGCCGTCGTCCTTCATGATCTCGCAGATCACCGATGCGGGGCTGCAGCCCGCCATGGCGGCCAGGTCGCAACCGGCTTCGGTATGGCCCGCGCGCATCAGCACGCCACCATCCACGGCCTGCAGGGGGAAGATGTGGCCGGGCTGCACCAGGTCGCTGGGCTGGCTGTTGCGGTCCACCGCCACCTGCACGGTGCGGGCGCGGTCGGCGGCCGAGATGCCGGTGGTCACGCCCTCGGCGGCTTCGATGGAGACGGTGAACGCCGTGCTGTACACCGTGCCGTTGCGCGCTGCCATGGGCGGCAGCTTGAGGAACTCGCAGCGCTCGCGGCTCAATGTCAGGCAGATCAGGCCCCGGCCGAAGCGGGCCATGAAGTTGATGGCCTCGGGCGTCACATGGTCGGCGGCCAGGACGAGGTCGCCTTCGTTTTCGCGGTCTTCTTCATCCACCAGGATGACGATGCGCCCGGCGCGCATCTCGGCCACGATGTCCTCGACGGGCGAGATCGGCACGGGGGTGAGGGGGGTGTTCATGGAAGGTCGGGGCTTTCTGTGGAGCCTCTGGCGGTTGCCAGCTGGCGGTGTGCTGCAGCACAGGTCCCCGTGGCCGAAGGCAACTGTGGTGCCTCCAAGAAACCGCCCCAAAGAACATGCGATGCGGCGCTGCCGCACGTCAAAGGGGCATCGTGCCCCCAAAGCCCCGGATTTTAGTGCACCGGGGCCTGCTTGGTGTTTGAAAGGCGCGGTGCCTGACGCAGATCAGATGGCGCTGTCCTGCAGCACCACGTCCGACGTGGGGTAGGCCACGCAGGGCAACACGCAACCTTCTTCTTTTTCTTCGGCCGTGAGGCCTGGCCATTCGATGGCGTAGCGCACCGTGCCTTCGACCAGCTGGCCCAGGCAGGTGCGGCAGGTGCCGTTGCGGCAGGAGCTGGGCCAATCGATGCCGCCTTGCTCCATGGACAGCAGCAGCGGCTGCTCGGGCCAGGCGTCGCACTGGGTGCCATCGGGCTCGACCTTGGCGATGAAGAAGGGGGCGGTGGTGGGTGTCGTCATGGACGTGTCTCTTCAGGGTTGGTGGGCGGCGTGGGTCCACACCAGCAGCAGATTGTTGGCGGGCATCGCGTGTCGCGCGGCCAGTTGCAGGCCGGCCTGGGCGGCCACCGCCATCACGTCTTCGATGCGGCGGATGCCCCAGGCGGCGTCTTGCGCGCGCAGGCTGGCGTCAAAGGCCAGGTTGCCGGGGGCGGTGGGCACGCCGTCTTCCAGGTAGGGGCCGTAGGTGACCAGGTGGCCGTCTGGCGCCAGGTGCCGGGCGGCGCCCTGCATCAGCCCGGTGCAGCAGGCCCAGGGGGCGATGTGCAGCATGTTGGCGCAATAGACCAGGTCGAACGACGCGGCGCCGAACGCCGGGCCGTCGCTGGGCCACTGGTCGTGCAGCACGTCCAGCCGCCGGGGCGCCTGCACGTTGCGGGCACCGGCCTGCGCGGCCCAGCCGGTGATGGAGGCGAAATGGGTGTCCTGCAGGTCGGTGGACTGCCAGGTCCAGCCGGGCAGGGCGGCGGCAAAGTGCGCGGCATGCTGGCCGGTGCCACTGGCAATCTCCAGCGCGGCGCCGGTGTTGGGCAGCAACGCCAGCAGCTGCTCCAGGATGGGGCCCTGGTTGCGCTCTGCGGCGGGACTGTGCTGAAGGTACGTGGTGGACACTGGTGGATGGAGTGTTTTTGGCCGCTAGCGCTAGTGGATCATGCGCTGGCAGCTATGAAATAAAGAGCGGCCAACCAAGGGCCGACGTGCACTGTACCGCAGACGATTTACCCACCCGTGCTGCCTGTTTTTTCAGCGGCACAAGAAGTTTCCTTGTAAATCAATGACTTAAGACTGTCATACAAGGCTTGTTCACAGTTATCCACAAGATTGTCCAGTGCGGGCAGGGATAACCGGGGGTTTGGATGCCTGTGAAGGGGTATCGGCCGCACGTGGCAAAGGAGGTTCTGCAATTGCCTGTTTTTTGAGCGATGCAAGGATATTCCTTGCAAATCAACCACTTAAGCGTGCCATACAAGGCTTATCCAAGGTTATCCACACCATTGTCCAGTGTGCGCCGGGATAACCCATGCCTTGATTTACCGGGTTGCCTAAAAATAAGGCAATGCAGTGTATTTCCTTGCAAATCAAGCACTTGGCGTTGTCATACAGGACTTGCCAAAACTTATCCACACGATTGTCCAGTGCGCGCAGGGATAACCTGCGCAGGGTGCTGGCAGGCCGTTTCAGGCCGTGACCTTCACACCCTTCCAGAACGCGACGCGACCCTTGATCTCGGCGGCCTCGGGCTTGGGGTCGGCATAGAACCACGCGGCGTCGGTGTTCATCTCGCCATTGACCAGCAGCGACAGGTAGCTGGCCTGGCCCTTCCAGGCGCAGGTGGTCTTGTGGTTGCTGAACGTGAAGTAGTCGCGGTGCAGCGCGCTTTCGGGAAAGTAGTGATTGCCTTCCACCACCACGGTGTCGTCGCTCTCGGCAACCACCACGCCGTTCCAGATTGCTTTCATGGGAGATCCTTGGGTAAAAATGGCCGATAGCGCAGGTGTTACATGCGCCAATAGCTATCAAAAAATGAGTTCAGGAGGGCTGCGCCGGCCGCTACCCCGGGGCTGGCGCAGGCACCCATTATTCCCAATGTGCCGCGTGGGCGTGTGCGGTGCTCGGCCAGCGTGGGGGAGGTGGCGGAGGAGCCAGTCGCCTGTGCAACCTGCACGGGCCGCGCTGTGGCTTACAGTGCAGCGCGCGGCGCCAGCCCATTCGGGCAGGTGCCAGAGGTTTTTATTCCACTGACCGATTGACCAAGACAACAGGAGAACCTTCACCATGGGTATTGATTTCCAAGGCCGCGTGGCCATCGTGACGGGCGCGGGCGGCGGCCTGGGCCGCCAGCATGCTCTGGCGCTGGCCAAGCGCGGCGCCAAGGTGCTGGTCAACGACCTGGGCGGCGCGGTGGACGGCAGCGGCGGCACCGTGGGTGCGGCGCAGGCCGTGGTCGATGAGATCCGCGCTGCGGGCGGCGAGGCGCTGGCCAATGGCGCGTCGGTCACCGACTTTGCGGCGGTCGAGGCCATGGTGCAGCAGGCCATCGACGCCTGGGGCCGGGTGGACATCCTGGTCAACAACGCCGGTATCCTGCGCGACAAATCGTTCGCCAAGATGAGCATGGATGACTTCCGCCTGGTGGTGGATGTGCACCTGATGGGCGCCGCCAACTGCTGCAAGGCCGCGTGGCCGCACATGGTGGCCCAGCAATATGGCCGCATCGTGATGACCACTTCGTCCACCGGCCTGTATGGCAACTTTGGCCAAGCCAACTATGGCGCAGCCAAGCTGGCCCAGGTGGGGCTGATGCAGACCCTGGCCATCGAGGGCGCCAAGTACAACATCCACGTGAACGCCCTGGCCCCCACGGCCGCCACGCGCATGACCGAGGGCCTGATGCCCCAGGAAGTGCTGGACGCCTTGAAGCCCGAGGCCGTGGTGCCCGCCATGCTGGTGCTGGCGCACGAAAGCGCGCCCACGCGCACTGTCCTGTGTGCCGGTGCGGGCACGTTTGAAGCCGCCCACATCACGCTCACGCAGGGTATCCATCTGGGCATTGGCGCCGATGTGCCCGAGCAACTGGCCGCCCGTCTGGCCGAGGTGACGGAGCGGGCGGGCGAGCAAGTACCACAAAGTGGCGCAGCGCAGGGAACCAACGAGGTTGGACGCGCTTTGGCCGCAAGGGCTTGACACCCCTCTGGGCGGGCCAGCGCTCAACGTGCTAAGTTCCGGGCCGACAGAAGTTGGATCGGTATAAACATATGAGCAAACTGCACGAGAGACTGGCCGCCTACCCGGCGGACGCCCTGGGGGGGATTCGCCGTGGCATCGAAAAGGAAGGGCTGCGCGTGCTGCCCACCGGCGGCCTGGCCCTCACCCCCCACCCGCTGGCGCTGGGCTCGGCCCTCACACATCCCCTGATCACCACGGACTACAGCGAGTCGCAGCTGGAGCTGATCACTGGCGCCCACAAGGGCGTGCAGCAGTGCCTGGATGAGCTGACCGAGGTGCACCAGTTCGTGCACCACACCCTGAAGGACAGCGGCGGCGAGCTGCTGTGGGCCTCCAGCATGCCCTGCGGCCTGCCCACGGACGAGACCATTCCCATCGGCCGCTACGGCAGCTCCAACGTGGGCCGCGCCAAGAGCGTATACCGCATGGGCCTGGGCCACCGCTATGGCCGGCGCATGCAGACCATTTCGGGCATTCACTACAACTGGTCGCTGCCGGGCGTGGACAGCGAGCAGTATTTCGCGCTGATTCGCAATTTCCGGCGCCACGCGTTTGTGCTGCTGTACCTGTTTGGCGCCTCACCCGCTTTGTGCCCTTGTTTTGTGGAGGGGCGCGAGCACCGCCTGGAGCGCATGGAGGGCGGCAGCGCGCTGTACCTGCCCCACGCCACATCGCTGCGCATGGGCCGCCTGGGCTACCAGAGTGACGCGCAAGCCACGCTGGCCGTGAGCTACAACGGCCTGACTGGCTACGCCAACTCGCTGCATGAAGCGCTGACCAAGCCTTACCCAGCCTATGAGGCTGTAGGCATCCGCAACCCTGGCGGTGACTACAACCAGCTGGGCACCAGCCTGCTGCAGATCGAAAACGAGTTCTACGGCACCATCCGCCCTAAGCGCACGGTGCGCACGGGCGAGCGCCCGCTGCATGCCCTGCGCGAGCGCGGGGTCGAATACGTCGAAGTGCGCCTGATGGACCTGGACCCGTTCGTGCCCGTGGGCATCACCGCACCCACCATGCGCCTGCTCGACGTTTTTTTGCTGCACTGCTTGCTGTCCGACAGCCCGCCCGACACGCCCGCAGAAATTGCCGAACTCAAGCAGAACCAGCACCTCACCGCCGAGCGGGGCCGCGAGCCCGGCCTGCTTCTCACGCGCAACGGTCAGAGCGTGCCGCTGACCGAATGGGGCACTGAAGTGCTGGCCGCTTGCGAGCCCTTGGCCGCCGCGCT
The DNA here is from genome assembly GCF_059423685.1 of Acidovorax sp. GW460-11-11-14-LB4. Lineage (NCBI taxonomy): Bacteria > Pseudomonadati > Pseudomonadota > Betaproteobacteria > Burkholderiales > Comamonadaceae > Acidovorax > Acidovorax sp. GW460-11-11-14-LB4. Next base: position 9,802 of record NZ_JBWKYJ010000049.1, read on the forward strand.
GGATGCCACCCACGGCACCAACGACTACAGCGTTGCACTGCGCGATGCCCGCGCACTGATGGCTGCGCCCGAGCGCACACCATCGGCCCGCGTGCTGGACAGCATGGCGCGCGAGCACCAGCACCACTTTGAAGCTTTTGCACGGCAGCAGTCCATCGCCGCCCGCGACGCACTGCTGGCCCTGCCCTGGACGGCCGAGCAGCAGGCGCGCTACCTGGCGATGGCCGATGAGTCGATTGCCGCGCAAAAGGCCATCGAAGCCGCAGACACGCTCCCGTTTGAAGAATGGCGCGAGCAGTACATGGCGGTGGAGCAGCTGGGCTGAGGGTACGACCGTGCCGAGTGGCATGGGCGTGCTATTAATTTGGTAGCTGCCTGGGCATATCGCACTGGCGCTACCAGCCCAAATGGCTGCAAATCAGTCTTGCAGCTGCAGCAGGGCCTCTTGCCGCCAGTATTCGGCGGCGTCCAGGAATCCTTCCCACACGCAGCCATTGCAGCCGCGCCCACAGCAGGTGGTGGGCTCGGGCGGCGGGTTGCGCAGCGTGATGCCCGCAGTGGCCGCGCGTTGCTGCAGCGCCGCGAACATGGCTTGCGCCGTGGCGCCGTCCACCGCCGGTGCCGGGGCCGTCCACTCCGGCAAGGTCACGGCTGGCGGCGCCCCGCCTTGGCGCGGCGCAGGCCGTACTGCACGCCGAATGCTATGCCCAGCACCAGCGCAAACCAGCCCACCAGCGCCGCCTGGGTCATGAGGTCGCGCACGCTGCTGGAGCGGGCGACATAGGGCGCCAGCAAGATGACCAGGCCGATGAGGGCCAGGGTCACGCCCTTGAACAGCAGCTCCTTGTCGGCCTTGGTGGCATTGGCTTTGCGCGAGGTGTCGAGAGGGGCTGGCATGGAGGTCAAATAGCGCGGTGGCGTGGTGCAAGTGGGACCGCGATTATCCTTGCCACCCTCAGAACCTGTTGAATCAAGAAGAAAGTACCCCCGCATGGCCATCCAGTGGTTCCCCGGTCACATGCACCTGACCCGCAAAGCCATCACCGAACGCATCAAGGACATTGACGTGGTGATCGAGGTGCTGGACGCGCGCCTGCCTGGCTCCAGCGCCAACCCGCTGCTGGCCGAGATCACGGGCCACAAGCCCACGCTCAAGGTGCTCAACAAGCAGGACGTGGCCGACCCCGAGCGCACCGCGCTGTGGGTGGACTGGTACAACGCCCAGAGCGACACGCGCGCCGTGCCGCTCGATGCGTCCGACCCCGCCCCTGCGCGCAAGCTCATCGACGCCTGCCATCTGCTGTCTCCCAACCGCGGAGGCATGGCCAAGCCCATGCGCGTGCTCATCTGCGGCGTGCCCAACGTGGGCAAGTCCACGCTGATCAACACCTTGACCAACAAGCGCCATGCCAAGACGGGCGACGAGGCGGGCATCACCAAGCTGGAGCAGCGCATCACCCTGGCCGACGACTTCTACCTGTGGGACACGCCGGGCATGCTGTGGCCGCGCATTGTGGTGCCCGAAAGTGGCTACAACCTGGCCGCCAGCGGCGCCGTGGGCCGCAATGCCTACGACGAGGAACTGGTGGCGCTGGAGCTGCTGCGCCGCCTGCAAAAACACTACGCCCCCTTGCTGGAGTCCCGCTACAAGCTGGGCCTGCCTGCGGGTGCCGTGGCCACGATGCACGACGAGGAACTGCTCGCAGCCATCGGCAAGAAGCGCGGCGCCATGCTGGGTGGCGGCAAGGTCAACCTGCAAAAGACGGCCGAGATTGTGATGACGGACTTTCGCACCGCCATCCTGGGCCGCATCACGCTGGAAACGCCCGCCGAGTTTGAAGCCTGGCGTGCTGCAGGCCTGGCCGAAGACGCCAAGCGCCAGGCCAAGAAAGACGCGCGTGCCAAGGCCAAGGGCAAGGGCTCTGGCGTGCGCGAGCCTGCGCCGGACAGCGACGCGGACTGATTGATAAGGCCTGCGCTTGCGGGCCTGTAGGCTGCGGCGGCCATTTTGGGCCGAAGCTGGCGACGGTTCTTGGTGACACCGATGCAGATGCCGATGGATGGGCGCCGCAGCCACTCCAGCGGCGTTTTGTTCATAGGCATTTTCTATGCCTGCGGTTACGATGGTTTCCTCCCCCGTAATTCCCGTCGCCATGGCCGAAGCCCCCGTTGTTCCGCTGCCAGACCACGAAGACGCTACAACGCGCCACCTGGTGCGCGTAGCGGGTTGGTCCGTGATGTTGCTGGGTTTTGTCATCGGCTTGCTGCTGCTGTGGGACCAGCCCGTGCAGCCGGTGCGCGTGGCGCTCAACTTTGTCGCTGGCTGCATTGGCGGCACGGCGCTTCTGCTGGCCCGCTGGCGGCGGTGGACGCTGGCCACCTATCTGCTGGTGTGGGGCGTGTGGGTATCGGTGTCGCTGGTGGCGGCTCGCAATGGCGGCGTGAACGGCCCCAACCTGCTGAACTACCCCGTGATCATTGTGCTGGCCGGATGGCTGCTGGGAGCGCGTGCCACGCTAACGCTTGTGGGGCTCACGGCCCTGCTGTTCCTGGGTTTCATCTGGGCGGACGTTCAGGGGTTGCTCAAGCCCGTTCAGGTGGCCAACCGCGTGGCGGGTGCTGTGTACCTTGCAGGCATTCTGGTGCTGACCGCTGCAGCCACGCTGCTGTCGCGCCGCAACTACATGAGCCGGGTGCGTGAGGCCCAGCAGACTGCGGCCAACCTCGCGGCCAGCGAGGCGTCGCTGCGCAAGCTGTTGCGGGCAGTGGAGCAAAGTCCAGAGGCCATCGTCATCACCGATCTGCGCGAGGACATCGAGTACGTCAACGAGGCCTTTGTGCGCCGCACGGGCTACGCGCGCGACGAGGTGGTGGGCCGCGCCTCGGCAGACTACTCCAGCAATGGCCTGGCACCCGCGCAGCGCGAGGGCCTGCGCACCACACTGGCGCGCGGCGACAGCTGGGCAGGCGAACAGGTCAACTACCGCAAGGACGGGCAGGAATTGATCGAGTCTGTGGTGGTGGCTCCCATCCGCCAGACCGACGGCCGCGTGAGCCACTATGTGGAGCTCAAGCAGGACATCACCGAACGCAAGCGCGCTGCCGATGAAATTCACCGCCTCGCGCATTTCGACGGCCTCACCAGCCTTCCCAACCGGTCCACCCTGATGGAGCGGCTGCACGTGTTGCGCGGGCGTGCAGGTCGCTCGCCTTCCACCCAGCATGCCTTGCTGCTGCTGGACCTGGACCGGTTCACCACTTTCAACGATGCGCGCGGCAGCGAGATGGGGGACCGACTGCTCTGTGCCGTGGCGCTGCGGCTGTCCGAGATCCTGCCGCCCCAAGACCTGCTGGTGCGCGTGGCGGGCGATGAGTTTGCCGTGGTGCTGCATGGCCTGGGGGTGGATGCCTCGCTGGCGGGCCGGCATGCGCTGGCCTTTGCCGAAAAACTGCAGGCCGCCTTGCTGCGCCCCTTGCGTCTGGAGGGCGATGCGCAGGACGCCCAACTGGGCGCCAGCGTGGGTATCACCCTGTACCCCCAAACGTCGGACGACGGTGCACACGATGCGCTGCGGCGCGCGGGCACCGCCCTGCACCGCGCCAAGCAGGCCGGGGGCGGACGGGCTGCGTTTTTTGAGCAGGGCATGGGCGAGGCCGCCGAGCAGCGCTTTCGGGTGGAGCGCGAACTGCGCCATGCCATTGGCGCAGGCGAGCTGCGGCTGCACCTGCAGTCGCAGGTGGATGTGTCGGGCCAGGTCACGGGTGCCGAGGTGCTGGTGCGCTGGCAGCATCCGCGTGACGGCCTGGTGGCGCCGGGCGTGTTCATTCCGGTGGCCGAGGAGTCCGACCTCATCGTCAGCCTGGGCGAGTGGGTGCTGGCCCATGCCTGTGCGCTGCTGGCGCAGCCGGTGTTCCGCGAGCGGCGGTTGCGGCTCTCGGTCAACCTCAGCGCGCGTCAGTTCCGGCAGGCGGGTTTTGTGGGGCAACTGCGGGCAGTGCTGGCTGCCACGGGGGCCGACCCCCGGCTGCTGACGCTGGAGGTGACCGAAGGCCTGGTGATCGACGACTTTGATGATGCGGTGGCCAAGATGCGCGCCCTGGCCGCGCTGGGCGTGGACATGTCGCTGGACGACTTTGGCACCGGCTACTCATCGCTGGCCTACCTCAAGCGCCTGCCCATCCAGGAGATCAAGATCGACCGGTCGTTCGTGCACGAGGCCCCCACCAATGCTGACGATGGCGTGCTGGTCGAAGGCATCTTGTCGGTGGCACGGCACTTCGGCCTGCGTGTGGTGGCCGAGGGGGTGGAGACCCAGGCCCAGGCCGACTTCCTGCGCCAGCGCGCCCCGGACATCGTGTACCAGGGCTACCTGTTTGGCCGGCCAGAGCCCGATGCACAGTGGCTGGCGCAGTGGGCCCAGCCTGCCTGAGCCCGGCGGCGGCGAGCGCCGAATGAAGGGCTGCCTGATGCGGAATTTCAAACAAAAATAGCTGCAGGCGCTTATGCAATATGCGCCTGAAGCTATTGTTTTGGTAGCGTATTCGCCGGGGCAGGCGGAGTGCTGGTGTGACCTATTTGTTTTTGTCTTTGCCCTTGGGCATGACGGTGGTCATCGGCGGCATGGGCCGGTCCGATGCGCTGTGTTCCTTGGGCGGCGAGGTGTCCTTTTTGGGTTTCTTCGCCATCTTGTTGCTGCGCTGTTCGCCTTTGGCCATGGGGCCTCCTTGAAAGGTCTCGGGATGGGACCGTGCGAGGATGGTACGTCACAAATTACGCTGTGGGCGGCTGCGGGGGGGCTACGCGCCTGCGCCTTCTGTAGACTGTCGCACGCCATCACCCAGCGCCCGCACGGCCAGCCGCTGGTCGTAAGCCAGTGCCAGCGCGTTCAGCACGGCAAGGCCCATGCCCAGCGCGCAGGTGGCGCCCCATCCGCCCCACAGCCAGGCCACCGACCCCATCGCCGAGCCCGTGGCTGCACCCACAAAATAGCTGGTCATGTACACCGCGTTCAGCCGCGCGCGGGCGGTGGGGTCCAGCCGGTAGATCACGTTCTGGTTGCTGATGTGCACGCCCTGCAGCGCCAGGTCGGCCACCAGCATGCCCACCACAAACCACACCAGGCTGCTGGCGCCCAGCCACAGCGCGCCCCAGCCCAGCAGCAGCAAACCTACCGATGCGGCGGTGGCCACCTGCGCCTGCCCACGGTCAGCCATGCGGCCCGCCACATTGGCCATGAGTGCACCGGCCACGCCCGCCAGCCCCACCAGCCCAATGCCGGCGTCGCCCAGTCGGTGTGCAGGCCCCGCCAGCAGCAGCGCCATGGTGGAGAACAACACACTGACGGAGGCAAACGACAACCCTCCCAGCAAGGCCCGGCTGCGCAACCGGGGGTGGTGCAAGGCCAGCGTGCCCAGCGACCGCAAGACCTGTCCATACCCCTGTGTCGGTGCTGAGGTCGTATTGCGTGACATCGGCATCACCCACCACAGCGCCAACGCCACGGCCACCATGGCGACGCCCGCCACCCGGTACACCAGCGTCCAGCCGCCCACCTCCGACAGCAGCCCTGCCACACTGCGCGCCGCCAGAATCCCGGTCAGCAGCCCGCTCATCACCAGCCCCACGGCCCGGCCGCTGCGGCCCGGCGCAGCCAGGGTGGCTGCCAGCGGCACCAGCACCTGCGCCGCCACCGAAAACAGGCCGGTGAGCAGCGTGCCCAGCGCCAGCATGGCGTAGTTGTGCGCAAACCCGCTGGTAAACAGTCCCAGAGCGGCCAGCAGCATCAGTGTGGTGATAAGCCGCCGCCGCTCCAGCAGGTCGCCCAGCGGCACCAACAGCAGCAGCCCTGCCGCGTACGCCACCTGCGCCAGCGTCACGATGAGCGCCGCCGACGCGTCCCGCACTTGCAGCTGCGTGGCAATGGAGTGCAGCAGCGGCTGGTTGAAGTAGTTGCTGCCCGCACACAGGCCGCAGGCCACGGCCATGAGCAAGAGCACCGGCGTGCTGAGGTCAGGGGCGCTGGGTGGTGGCGCATCTGGAGGAGCGGGTGCACGGGAGCGGGCGGAGCGGTGGGATGAAGTCATGGAGGGTGCAAGTGCGTGCAGGGGGCGCATGCAACGCTCATGCCATGAGCCAGTGCATGGGTCTCAATTTCCTGTGGGATCCGGTTCGGCGTTTGGCAAGTGACATGAAGCTTGCGGGAGGTGTCCAACACAAAGCCGGTGTGAAACTGTGATGCATTTCGCGAAAGCAGCGCGCTGCGCCATGGCGTCGCATGAAGGCTGGGTGGCCTGCAGCCAGGTGCTCGCCTATGATGGATGCGAGCCCGTCGCCTGTCGCAACGCCGGGTGCAGCTCAGTCAGCGATGCGTGTTTTCAACCGGAGATTGCCCATGAGCATGAAGCTGTTTCGTCAGTGGGGCGCATCGCTGTGCCTCGGGTTCCTGGCCTCGGTCAGCGTGTGGCCAACGTTTGCACAGGACCTTGCCGGCGCCAAGGATCACCCCGCCGTGAAGCGTTTTGGTGGTAGCACCATCGTGGGCTACGAGGTGCGCAACTTCGACGCCGTGGAGTTCCAGACTTCCACGTTCAAGGAGTTCGACCTGCAGACCTACAAGCGGCGCTACGTGCAGCCGCCACTTGCTCTGGAAGGCAAGCTCACCCGCCTGTGGTACGAGGCCCCCGGTGCCACGCGGTCGCTGGAGCTGTTTCGCAACTATGCCAACGACCTTACGGCCAGCGGTTTCACGGCGCTGTATGACTCCACCCGTGACAGTGCGGCGGGCAGTTACACCAACTTTTTGGCCAACTTCAGCAGTGGCCAGCGCGACTTCATCAAGAACAACCGCAGCGAATACGTGATGTATGGCGCCGATGCGAGCACCGTGCGCACGGGGACCTTCCAGAAGGGCAACACTACCGTGCGCCTGATCTCCATCGACTGGCCTAAGGAAGACGCTACGTACAAATCCAGGCAGGGCGCCTACATCGCAGTGGACATCCTGGAAACCAAAGCCATGGAGCAGAACATGGTGGTGGTCAGCGCATCGGACATCAGCAAGTCCATCACGGCCAATGGCAAGGTCGCCATCTACGGCATCCTGTTCGACACTGGCAAGGCCGACGTGAAGCCCGAGTCCAAACCCTCGCTGGAGCAGATCGCCGCCTTCCTGAAGGCCGAGCCCACTGTCAAGCTGCATGTAGTGGGCCATACCGATAGCGTGGGCAGTTTTGATAGCAACCTGGCGCTGTCCAAGCGCCGCGCCGACGCAGTGGCCGCCGTGCTGGCCAAGGACTACGGCATTGCGGCCAATCGCCTGGTGGGCAATGGCGTCGCGTCGCTCGCACCTGTAGCCAGCAACAACAGCGATGAGGGCAAAGCCAAGAACCGGCGCGTGGAGCTGGTGCCGCAGTGAGATTTTGTCGCTGATGCATGCAGCTGGGTTGGGCTCCTTCAACCTAACCTGGGCACTGCACTTGTCGGTGCCCGCTCATCCAATGTCACGCCTTCGCCGCGTGGGCAGAACATCTGCATGAGACTTCTTGTGGCCGGATTGGGCTTGGGCATTGCGGTGGCATCGACAGGCTGCCAACCGCGAGTTGTGGAGTCTTATGATTTCGGCGTACAGATCGCCAGGCCCGCTTTTGCGACAGAAGAGGACGTCAAGAATCTGGCCAACGCAGCATGTGGACGCGGGCGGGAAGCAGTGTTCCAGCGCTTTCACGCGCGTGGTCGGTATGTGTTTTCCTGCAGATCAAAATGAGAGTCTTGTGTGGCTACCGTGGGCAGACTTGCTCTGCTACCACCGCACCGGCCCCACCTCATCCCGCCAGAATATCCACCGCCGCGTCTCCACATACAGTGACGTGCTGATGGAGTAAGGGTCCATGCCCGCCTCGCTGCGCTGCAGCTGCACCAGGTAGCCGCCATAGCTGGCCGCCCACAGGGTTTCTCCATCGGGGGATGCCTCGACAGCGCTGATCGTGCTGCCGATGTGGTGGCGCCACAGGGCTTGTCCCTCGTCGCTGATGGCATGCAGGTAGCCGTCCGCATCGCCCAGGATCACCAGGCCCGGCAAGGTGACAGAGGCGTACACGCGGCAGCGTTCGTCCAGTGGTTGGGTGTCCTCATCGGTCGCTTCCGGCGTTGCCGCCCCGATGGGGATCGAGCAGGTACTGCCCCAATACAGATGGCATGAGTTGGCAAACAGGCGTGTGCCGTCGTGCGAGAACATCGCGTGGTGGGGGTAAGACGATAGGGGCTCGTGTTCGGTCACCACAGCGCCGTGCGCGTCCAGCACGATGTGGCAGCTGTCCTGGTCGCCTACTGCGATGTGACGCTCATCAGGCGACAGGGCCATGTGCAGCATGTCCAGCGCCAGCACTGTGACGGTCTCACCATCGACCTTTTCATCCATCTGGTTCTTGGGCCAGGTGTAGGGGCCATCTTCTTCAAACGTCTGCGGGTGCAGGCGTTGCACTGGGCTGTCGGCACCTTGGGCTGCGGGGTGCAGAAGATACACCCCTGTGGGGTTGCGCAGCAGCACGCGCAGGCCATCGTTGAAGGGAATGATTTCATCGCAGCGCTGCCCCAGCGGGCCTGCCGACACCAGCACCTGCGGGGGCAGGCCTTCGTTGCCGCGCGGCAGGGCAAATTGCGCAATCACGGGGCCATTCCATCCGTGGTGGGTGGTGATGTGCAGGCCGTCGCATTGGGCAAAGCACCGGCGATCGGGCGAGCGGCCCAGGCCCTGGATGGCGGGCAGGGGCGTTTGCTCTGTGCCATGCAGCAACACCCAGCGGGCGTCGCCGTCATGGGCCGCGCCGATGCGGGCGACCACACGGTCATCGTCCAGCACAAACACGGGGCCGATGAATTGGCCGGCCTGGGCGGCACGCGCCACATAGGCATCCGGAGCAAAGGCAAAGCGCTGGCGAAACCGCGTGGCAAGATCTTCGTCGGCCCAGTGGCTCACCACGCGCGCCAGTTGCAGCACGGTGGGCGCATCGGCCTTGCGCGGGTCTTCGGGCAGGGCGTTGTCGTGTTCTTCGGCGCCGTTCTCCTCATCGCCGCCACCGGCTGTTGCCGAGGCCTCGGCGCGGTGGGCATCGTTGGCCAGCTGGTGCGCGCGGATGGCCGCCACGTAGGCTTGCCCATCGGCCTGCCATTGCTCCGACAGCGTCATGAGTTCGACGGGAAACACGGCCGCATCGGGCAGGTCGGGCGGCAAGGGTGGGGTGGCCAGCAGTTGCACGGCGGCTTCGATGCGGCGGGCCTCGGCCTGCTGGGCCTGCGCCTCTTCGTGCCGCGCGCGGATGCGGGCCTGCACCAGACCGTGAAAGCGCAGCAGGCGGGCAATGTGGTCGGCGGCGCAGCGGGGCAGGGGGGCGCGGCTGTCACTCTGGCGCTGGGCGTAGCTGAACTCGACAGCGGCCGGCCCCTCGCGCGCCTCGTCCACATGGATCTGGTAGGCGCTGTGGGCGTTGTCTTCGTCATCGCCCGGCGCGTCATCACCGTTGCGCCAGCTGTATTTGAGCGCGCGGCCCCAGGGTTCGCCGTCGTGCATGCAGGGCTGGCGCGCCCCCACCCAGACCTCGCCCTCCCAGTAGCCGTTGCGGTCGCTGTCCCACCAGTCGTTGTACTGTTCGGTGAACACGGGCAGGCTGGTGAAGGCCTCGATGTGCTCTGCCGTCAATGTGGCCTGCAGGCGCTGGTAGAGCGGGTAGCGTGCACGGTGCTGGCCCACGGCTTTGCGCACATAGTCCAGCACTCCGCGCCAGGCGTGTTCGCAGGCCTTCCAGGCGTCGGGGTCGTGGCCGGGCTCGGCGGGGGGCGCCAGCACCTGCCAGTCCCCAGGCTCACCCTGTGTGTAGCGGCGGTACAGCAGCGTGCGCTGCGCTACCGTGGGGGCAGCATGGCGCCACAGCTTGGTGGCCACACGCTCCAGCCAGTTGCGGGGCGCGGGCACCTGCTCCACCGACAGGTAGAAGTCCCAGGTTTTCCACACCGTGATGAACACGTTGTCGTCGCGCGCGTCGCCTTCTTCGTCCACATGCCGTTGGCACAGTGAGAAATCAGTCTGCTGGAACCAGCCGTAGGCTTTGTGTTCCTTGTGCGCGATCACTGGCGTGCGCACCACGGCCAGGATGTTCTCGATGCTGATGGTGTTGTCGGCGCACAGGTCGTCGGCCACAGGCTGGTTGGCGTGGATGTCTGCGCTGCTGCGCACCGCGCTCTGGCCTGCCCGCACGGCGGCCAGCACCTCGCGGCGGCTGATCATGGCGGCCAGGCCGTCTTCGCCGGCGTCCACGCCCTCGTGGAACTCGGGGGCGAACACGGCACCCACGATCTCGGCCGAGAACTCCGCAAGGTGCGGCACGCCGCGCACCTCATCCAGCAAAAAATCCACCTGTTCTGGGCCTGTGATGTCTACGTGGTACTCGTCGGTGAACAGCGCCACCCGGGCCTGCAGCCCACCACGCACGCGCAGCTCGCCATGGTTGTAGTGGCCCCAAAGCAGGTCATGCACCTGCAGCGCACCTTGCACACACACCAGCTGTCCGCCGATCACGGCGTTCTGCACGTGCAGGTTGCCGTTGACGACCAGGTGCGTCGTGCCATCGGTGTCGGCGCTGGTCAAGGCGCCGTCGATGCGCAGGTCTCCATCCACCACGATCACAAAGGGCGCACGGGGTACGGAGGCCTCATTGGGGCCGTCGGGTTGCTCTTGCAGCCATTGGCGCAGCGGGCTGCCCTGGGCCAGGGGGGCGTCGAGGTGCAGCGCAGGCCAGTGCGCGTCGCCTGTGATCCACAGCGCGGTTTCATCGGCCAGGGCCTCAGGGTCCTGCGCCAGACGCTCGGCCATCCAGCAGTCGCGGGGAATGCGGTGGGCCAGATCGGCCAGTGGGCAAAGTCGGGCAGTGGGCATGGGAGGGGCGCAGGAGGGACTCAACCGGCGGGCATCGTACACCGCGCCCAGCAATGATCCGGCTTTGCGCAGACAATGATGTGTCATCTTATTAATTCATTGCCATGACGCAGAACCCCCCCGTTTTTGAAGTCCTCCCCCGCGACCTCTCTGCCTACCGCCAGGGCAATGTCGGCATCGACTATGTGCACCGCTTCGAGTCGGGCAAGCCTGGCCCGCATGTGCTCATCAATGCACTCACGCACGGCAACGAGATCTGCGGCATGGTGGCGGCCACCCACCTGCTGGACACGGGTGTGCGTCCCCTCATCGGCACGCTGACCGTCAGCTTTGCCAACGTGGCCGCCTACGAATCGTTTGACCAGAGCCGTCCGTTCGAGAGCCGACAGCTGGTGCACAACCTCAACCGCATCTGGTCGGCGGCCGAGCTGGACGGCACGGCCGACAGCCCCGAGTTGCAGCGTGCCCGCATCCTGCGCCCCGTGGTGGCTGCGGCCGATCACATCCTCGACATCCACTCCACCAGCCAAGACGTGCAGCCGTTCTGGGTGTACCCAGCCTACCCGCGCAATGCGGAGGTGGCGCTGGCCATCGGCCGCCCGCCGGTGCACCTGGTGATGCCCAGTGGCCTGGGTTCGGGCACGCCGCTCATCCAGCACGGTCGCCACGGGCAGGCCGAGGGAGATGGGGTGGCGCTGGTGGTGGAATGTGGCCAGCACTTCCGCCAATCGGCGGCCGACATGGCCACGGCGGTGGCGCTGGACTTTCTGGCGCACTTTGGCCTCATCGCACCGGTGGCCGACCGGCCGACGCCCGCCGAGCAGCGCCGCTACGAGCTGCTGGAGACCTGTATGGTGCGCACGTCGGACTTCCGCTTCACAAAGCCCGTGCAAGGGTTTGAGGTGTTTGCCAAGGGTGACCTCATCGCCACCGATGGCCCGTATGAGATCCGCGCGCTGTGCGACGACTGCACCATCCTCATGCCCACCCGCGAGCCCATCGTGGGCCGCGAGGCGGTGTACCTCACGCGGCCGATCTGATCCGGCTGGGGCGGCAGGGAGGTCCGGGGCGTGGGCGCCCGGGCTATTTCTTGAAACGGATCTTGCCGTCCTTGACGTACTGGTTGAACTGGTCGGGAGGTAGCGCCGCAGACCCGACGATGTCTTCTTCGACCGACCAGCTCAGCGTGGTGCTGTCCGCGCTGGTGGTCACTTCGATCGGGCCCTCGGGGATGGCGATCGGGGCGCCGTCGCCCGGTGTGTAGGTCACGTGGCCGTGGACGGTGGCGTGTTGTGTCATGGCGATTTCCTTGCGGCAGTGCCGCTGTGTTCATCGCTTCATTACAGGGTGAACTGCCTGACTGCCGTGTCAGCGCATGCCGCGCCGGAGCGACGGCCAGTGGCCGGTTTCGCACCGGTTCGCGCCGGTCAGGGTGGCACCACTGCCTGCGTGCGCTCCTGGCGCACCAGGTACAGGCCGCTGCCAATGATGATGGCGCCGCCCAGCAGCGTGCTGTAGCCCGGGACCGTCTGCCACAGCACCCAATCCAGCCCCATGCCCCAGGCCAGCGCCGTGTATTCAAATGGCGCCACCACGGAAGCCTGCCCGTGGCGAAAGGCTTCGGTGATCGCCAACTGGCCTGCAAACCCTGTGATGGCGAGCCCTGCCACCAGTGGCCAATGCACCTGCGCCACGCCCACCCAGTGCGGCCAGGCCAGCGCGCCGGCACCCAGTGCCAGCAGCGTGGTGGTCCAGAACACCAGGCTGGCACTGGAGTCGGTGCGGGTGAGCATGCGCCCCGTGATGGCCGACACCGCATAGCAGGTGGCTGCCGCCAGCACGGCCAGTGCGCCCAGGGTAAAGAACGCCTCCTGATTGGGTCGCAGCGCCACCAGCACGCCCACCATGCCCAGCGCAATGGCGACCCAGTGGGCAGCGCGCACCTTCTCGCGCAGCACCACGGTAGACAGCGCAGTGATGAGCAGCGGCGCAATGAAGAACAGTGTGTAGGCCTCGGCCAGTGCCAGTTCGCGGATGGCAAATGCAAACAGTGCCAGCATGGCCACGTTGAGTCCGCCACGCAGCAAGTGCAGGGGCCAGCGCACCTTCAGCAGCCGTGGCACCTCGCCACGCCACAGCGCATAGAGCGCCACCAGCGGCAACGCAGCCCAGCCCCGCAACGCCGCGACCTGCATGGCGGGGTAGTGGGCGCTCAGCGTCTTGAGCAGCGCATCCATCAGCGAAAAGAAACCCACCGCAGCCACCATGGCGATGATGCCCCGCAGGTTGCTGGACGGTGTAGCCTGTATGGGCGGGGCGGGCGATGCGGAGGACTGGGAGGGGGCGTTTTCAGCCATGGGGATGCTTTAGAGGTTGCAGAGCGTGCGCCACGGCCGACACGGCGTTGGGTGCGGAAGGGGGCTCACAGCTGCCGAATAGGGAAGGCATTGCGGGAGTGCGTCGGTGCCATGGCGGCCGCCGCGCAGAGCAGGGGCAAAAAGTGTAGCGCAGGGGATGGCAGTGAGTTGCCGCGGAACGCAGTCCCGCTTGTATTGCGTGGCGGTCTGCTTCAGGGTGTGCGCCCATCAACTGAAACACCCGGCAGTGCCCCCAGCCGACCACGGTGGATGATGGGGCAGTTGAGCACCACCCGCGTTATCTGCAGCGTGATCTGGCCTTTGTCCTGCGCGTCCAGCACTTCTTCCTCGGACCGCAGGGTGCGAGCCTGCGTGGCATCGACCCAGGTGACCTGAACCAGTTGCCACAACGGGCTGTAAGCCGTGTAGGCATTTGCAGGCCCCACAGGGCGGGGAGCGGATGCAAACACGCTGGCCTGCTCGAAGTTGGTGGTGCCGTAGACGCGATCGGTCGCCCCCAGGCGCTGCACGCGCTGCATGCCAGAGGATGTTGATGCCTGTGGGGCGGGCAGGGCGTTGGCCAGCAGCGGCGCGTAGTTCGCATGCTTGGCGCGGGCCATGTCGGCATCGGATGCATCGGTGGTCACATAGAGGACCTCTTGCCCCTCGAACCAGCCACGAAGCAATGGCAGGTGTGCCTTCTCAGGGGGATCGATGGGGGCTGGAGCCGTGCCGCACGCCACCAGGGTGACCAGGACCACTGCCGATGTACCCGTTCGCAGCCGGGAGTGCAGGAACTGCGGGGACAACGTGGTGCAACGGCGAATGGTGCGCATGGTCGGGTCCAGGATCGTGGAATGTTGCGGGAAGGCGTAGAGTCAGACGATAGTGCTTGCAGGCTTTCCGCATCGATGTGGATGAGGAGAACGAACATGGACCCCATGCGCATTCTGTTGATCCAGGGACACCCAGATGCCCTGGCGCCCCACTTGTGCCACGCCTTGTCCCAGGCTTACGCCGAAGGGGCCGTAGCGGCGGGCCATGTGGTGAGGCAGGTGGATGTGGCCGCCATTGATTTTGCCCTGCTGCGCAGCCAGCACGAGTGGGAACTGGGCCTGCTGCCCGCGTCTCTCAAGCCTGCGCAGGCTGACATCGGCTGGGCGCAGCACATCGTGCTGTTCTTTCCGCTGTGGCTGGGCGACATGCCAGCCTTGCTCAAGGGTTTTCTGGAGCAGGTGGCAAGGCCCGGTTTTGCCTTCAACCCCGAAGGCAGCAACCCCTTTGGGCGCAAGGGGCTCACCGGGCGCAGTGCGCGGGTAGTGGTCACGATGGGCATGCCAGCGCTTGTCTATCGCTGGTACTTCCGTGCACACAGCGTGAAGTCGCTGGAGCGCAATATCCTGGGCTTTGTGGGCGTTGCGCCGGTGCATGAGACGCTGGTGGGCAGCGTGGATCAACTGGGCGAGGGTGGGGTTGCCAAGTGGAAGGCGCGCATGCGCGCGCTGGGGGCCAAGGCGGCGTAGGCCACAGGCGCGGCTGGCCGCACCGCCGTGTTCTTCAGCCAAACGTGCGCGCCATGCCCATGGCACCCATGCGCTGGCTGATGGCAAAAAACTCCGCCACGGTGTCTTCAATGATCTGCTGCGCGGTCTTGACGGAGTCAATCAATCCCGCAGTCTGCCCCGCCAGCGCAGGGGCCGCCTCCATGTCACCGTCAAAGTACACGCGCTGGATGCCTGCAAAGCTGTCGGCGGGCATCAGGCCCGCCTCGTGGATGGCCTGGGTGCGCTGCGACTTGAGCGCGCGGATGCAGGGGCTGGCCTTGGTGTTGAGCATCCAGGTGCCGGTGACGCCCGCATCGACGATGGCGTTCTTGTAGTTGGCGTGCACGGGGCTTTCGGCGCAGCTGACAAACCGTGTGCCCATCTGCACCGCCTCGGCCCCCAGCGCAAAGGCTGCGGCCATGCCGCGCCCGTCGCAGATGCCACCTGCCGCCACCAGCGGCACGTCCACCCGCGCGCGAATGGCCTGCAGCAGCACCAGGGTCGAGACCTCTTCGGGGTTCTTGAAGCCGCCGCCTTCACCGCCTTCGACCACCAGGCCGTCAATGCCTGCGTCCACACATTTCAGCGCAGCATCCACCGTGGGCACCGCGTGGTACACGGTGATCCCCGCGTCCTTGAGCGGCGCGATGAACTTGGCCGGGCTGCCCGCTGAGGTGGTCACAAACTTCACGCCCGACGCGCACACAAAGCGCAGCATGGCGTCGTCCTTCAAAAAGCGAATGGGCAGGTTCACGCCAAACGGCAGGCCCAGCGCGCTCATCTTGGTGATCTCGGCCTGGCAGTTGGCCGTCTCGCCGGAGGACGTTTCGATGATGCCCAGCCCACCCGCGCGCGACACCGCTGAGGCCAGCTGCGTGCGCGCAATCCAGCCCATGGGCGCCTGGATGATGGGGTAGCGCGCGCCCGTGTGGGCAAGGACGCGGTTGGTGGCGGGTGAGGTCATGGGCAAGGTCTCCTGATTTTTTGAGAGCGCCCATTATTTCGACGGGCATGCCGTCACCGTGTCGCCCGCGTTACGGGGCCGGGACGGGGGTCTCGTGCCAGGGCAGCTTGGCAAACAGGCGCTGCCAGTCGGCACATGGCACGGTGGAGTCGTCGGCGGGGGCGTGCCCGCAGTCCCAGTCCGCGGGCCCCGGCCAGCGCAGCCCGCTGTCGAAGGTCATCGCCACCCCCGACACCGGGTGCGGCACCGTCAACTGCCAGGCATGCAGCCACAGCCGCTGCTGCCCCAGCCGCTCGGCCCACCAGCGGTTGAGCGGGCCCTTGCCGTGCGTGGCATCGCCAACGATGGGGTGCGCCAGGTGTTTGAGGTGGCGGCGGATCTGGTGGCGCCGCCCGGTGGTCGGGAGGGCCTCGACCAGCGAGGCGCGGGTGGTGGCAAAACGCGCGTCGCTGGCCTCGGGCAATGTGAGCTGCGCCAGCCGCCGAAAGCGCGTGTGGGCGTCCTGCACGGCGGCGTCCGCGGGCGCATCATCGGGTTTCAAGGCATGGTCCACCTCGATGGCCTCGGGCGCCCAGCCGCGCACCATCGCCAGGTAGCGCTTGTGCGTGGCGCCATGCTCGAAGGCTTGCGACAGTGAGCGCGCCGCATCGCTGTGCAGCGCCATCACCAGCACACCGCAGGTGCCCTTGTCGAGCCGGTGCACCGGGAACACATGCCGGCCCAGCTGGTCGCGCAGGGTCTGCATCACAAACCGCGTCTCGCCCGCGTCCAGCCCCGTGCGGTGCACCAGCCAGCCTGCGGGCTTGTACACGGCCACCAAGTGCTCGTCGCGCCAGAGGATGTGCAGGGGAGGGTGCATGGAGGAATGTGTGTGCGCCATCGCGGGCTAGGGGAAGGCGCGGATTGTGCCGCACGCGCCGCTGCCTACACTGGCCCCGTTCAACCCTTGCAAAGGATGCCCAGGTATGTCCGCTGGAGACTGGAAAGACATGTACGCCGCCGCCGTGGCGGGCGACCTGGCGCTGGTGCGCCACCACATCAGTGCAGGCGTGAACCCCAACTACCAGCATCCCGAGATCCTTTGCACGCCGTTGGTGGCGAGCCTGATCCACGGCCACCACGAGATCGCTCACTACCTGCTGGCGCATGGGGCTGACCCGGGGCTGCGGTCGGACTTCGACGACATGACCCCGCTGGAGGCCGCCCGCCGCTACCGGCGCACCGAGTTCATCGCCTTGCTGCAGGCGCAGGGCGCCAAGGAAGAGCGCAAGCCGTTCTGGTGGCGCTGGTTGCCCATTTAGCCCCCCGGGGTTGCTTGGCGTCCTTTCCCCAAGGGACGCCACTCGTGCGCTGCGGCGCTCATCGGGGCCGCGCCCGTCTCAATGGGGTGACTGGCCTGCGTGTGCTGTTTCTTTCGCCCTGAGCTTGGCGCCGATGTACTCGCCGTGCGTCACATGCAGCAGGCCGGCCACCTTGCTGATGGTGTGCATCTCGTTCTCGTCCGGGCGTGCGTCCGCGTAGGCGACCTGCCACATGGCTTCAACGAGCTGGATCTTCTCGTCCTGCGTGAAATGCTCGTTCAGCTGGCTGGTGAAGCGCTGGTAGTCGTAGGCGGTTCTGGAGGTGGCTGCGGCCTGTTCCAGCAGGAGCTGCAGTTCATCGTCACTTAGTGCAAATTGCCGGTGCAGTGCAGTCTGCATCACGCTGCGCTCCGCATCGCCCACCGCCGACTGGGCCCGTACCACCTCCACCAGCAACACGGCGGCTGCCAGTTGCACAGACCGCGCACGCTCTGCAGGAGATGGCACGGGGTTGAACGGGGTGAGGCTTTCAAGCAGGTCTTTGAGGGCTTGGAACATCGTGTGGTTTGCTGGCTGCGTCAGTAGGGTGGAGGCGTTGGGGGTGGGGTTGGTTCCGCTGACATGTGCTGGCTGCGCACGTTGCGCTCGCTGCGGCACAAAGCCCCGGCGACAATCGGGGGCCATGACGAAGAAAACCATACTCCCCTTGCAACTGCTGGTTGCCCCCGACAAGAACGACCCCGCACCGCTGATCCTGTACCACGGGCGCAATTGCCCCGATGGCTTTGGCGCGGCGCTGGCGGCATGGCTGTACTACGGCGACCAGGCTGAATACGTGGGGCTGGACCACGGCGATGTCAAGACCGTGGACGACCTGCCGCCCCTGCAAGGCCGCGCGGTCTACATCCTCGACTTCTCGTTTGCCAACGAGGTGATGGCCGCCATCGACGAGCGCGCCGCCAAGCTGGTCATGCTGGACCACCACAAGAGCGCGGCCGAAAAGCTCACCGGCTTTGCCTGCCGCTGCGGCGTGGTGCACTTCGACATGAACAAGTCGGGTGCGCGGCTGGCGTGGGAGTTTTTCCATCCGCACGAACCGATGCCTGCCCTGTTCAAATACGTGGAAGACCGCGACATCTGGAAGTGGGAGTTTGCCGAGAGCGCTGCCTTCCTGTCAGCCCTGGACATGGAAGAGCAAGGCTTTGCGCGCTGGCGCGAGATTGCCGACTTCACGCCCGAACAGCTCCAGCAGTTCATGGTGCGCGGCGAGGCCATGGACCAGAAGTACCGCAAGCTCTGCGCCGACATCGCCGAAGGCGCGCAGCCGCTGGTGTTCAACGGCATCACGGGCCTGATGGTCAATGCCCCCGGCATGTTCCACAGCCTGGTGGGCGACATCCTCTCGGCCAAAACGGGCACCTTTGCGCTGATGTGGAGTGCAGGCGAAAAGGGCGTGAAGGTGGGGCTGCGTGCGCAGCGCAACTTTGACTGCATCGCGCTGGCCGAAAGCATGGGCGGCGGTGGCCATGCGCAGGCCTGCGGCTTCAAGATGAAGGTGGAGCGCCTGCCAGAGCTGCTGACAGGTACCTTCAACGCGTGATGCCCGGGCGATTTAGAGGATAAATCGCCTGTAGCGCTAGAAATATATGCCTGAGTAGCTATCAAAAATATAGTGAATGATGTGGGACGCCAGCGCGGCTAAACCAGCCGCAGGTCGGCCCCCTGGGCCCCTGGAAACACCCGCGCCACGGCCGCCGCGTTCAGCCCGTACATGCGGGCGAACAGTCCCCCCAACACACTGCGGTAGTCGTTGAGCACGGGGTAGTCGCGTTTCTGGAACAGCGTGGTGGCGGTCAGCGCCTGCTGCTCGCCCGCGATGCGGCCGCCATTCACCCCGCCGCCCAGCACCCAGAACACCGTGCCGTGGCCATGGTCCGTGCCCCGGTTGCCGTTCTCGCGGAAGGTGCGGCCAAACTCGCTGATCACCACCACCACGGTGGACTTCCACGCGGGGCCCATCTCGTCGGCAAAGCCTGCCAGGCCCCGGCCCAGTTCCTCCAGGCGGTTGGCCAGCGTGCCGGTGGCGGCGCCCTGGCCCACATGGGTGTCCCAGCCGCCCACGTCCACAAAGCCGAGCTGATAGCGCGACTGCATGAGTCGCGCCATGCGCCGGGCCGTGCCTTCAAATCCCTTGGTACTCAGTGCATTGCGGCTGGCGGCTTCCATCTCGCCCTGCATGGTGCGGGCGACCTCATCGCGGGTGGCAAAGCCTTCGTTCACGGGCGTGGCCAGCGGTGTGCCCTGATACATGGAGGCGATGAGTTCGGCCTGCCGCGCATCCACACCACCGCGCCCCGCGCCTGCGCTCAGGGCAGTGTTGGGCACGTCCACCGCTCCGCGCAGCACCAGGGGCAGGGTGCTGGTGAACGCCATCGGCTGCAGCGCCACCGGGGCACTGTCGGCGCGCGGGTTCAGCTCGGCCACCAGCCGGTTCAGAAAGCCCGATCGGTAGTCGCGCCGCCCGCCCAGGGGCTGGCCCAGCTCAATGCTGTCCTGGGTGTCGAAATGGCTGCGGGAGAGATCGTCCGTGCCTGCAAACGGAACAAAGGCGAGCTGGCGCTGCTGGTACAGCGGCAGCATCGATTCAGCCATTGCGGGGTGCAGGCCCCAGTCGGGCGTGAGCGGCAGGGTGCCGCCCTCCTGCCCCGGCCGGGCGATGGCGATGTTGGGCCGTGTCTCGTAGTAGTAGCTGCTGGCCGTGGGCACCAGCAGGCTGGCGCAGTCGTAGCCACCGCGCAAGAACACCAGCAGAAAGCGCGCGTCCTGAGCGCGGGGCGCGGCGAGCACGCTGGCGCTGTGCACGCCCAGGCCCGTGCCGAGTGCGCTGGCGCCCAGGGCCTGGAGAAGGTGTCGTCTACAAAGCATGGGGCTGTCCTTTCGACCTATTCAATGGCGCCCGAACGCATCATCGGCTGCTGCGCAGGCGCGTCGCGGTCAAAGCCGTGGCAGCCGTGCAAGGGCCGCCCCGCCGCACGGGCTGCGTCCCCCTTCCCGAAGGGCGAAGCCATTCGAGAGAAGAGGAAGGCGCGAAGCGACTCAGGGGGATGTACTCCATCTCCTCTCCTCATCCGTGCATGAACTCAGGGGATGCGAGGAACAGCAGGTTCCATTCGCGCGGTGAGGTGGCCTGTGCCAATGCGCTGCGCGTGGCCGGGGACCACGTGGGCTCCAGCGTACGCACGTAGGCGGTCTGCGCCAGGCCGGGCGGCATGCGCGGCGCGGCGCGGGGTGCCGCGTCATCGTTCGCTGGTGGGGCGGCCAGGGCGCCTGTACCCAAGGCCCGCGCCATCTCAAAGCGCGTGCTCATCTGCCCCGAGCCTGACCATGTCGCGGAGTCCAGCGGGTAGCCATCGGGCGTGACACGGCCATACAAAGGCTCGGCCAGCCGTTGCAGCCACGCCAGCGCAGGGTCGGTGTTGGGCAGCACGGCATCGCCGTGGGCCAGGCGCAGGCCCGCCAGCGCGTAGTGCACCGGGTCCCGAAAACGCTGGCCCAGGGATGCGCGGAACTCTGGTGTGTGGAACAGCGTTTCCAGCACTGCCGCAATGTCGCCGTCCGTGCGCTCAAAGCTGCGGGCCAGTGCCTGCAGCAGTGCGGGGGGCGGGTTGTCGCCCACCAGAAAGAGCGCGATTTTGCGGGTGATGAAGCGCGCGGTGGCAGGCGCACGGGCCAAGCGGTCCAGCGCTTCGTCCACCTCGGCCAGGCCTTGGGCGCGGAGCGGCTGGCCGAGCAGTGTTTTGGGGTCCCAGTCATGCCGCTGCGGGTTGAATTCAAACAATCCCTCGCGCACGTAGTGGCGAAGCAGTGCGGGCCGCATGCGCGGGGGCTCGTCGCCCGGCGGCCGCTGCGACACGCCCACGCCGGTCAGCACGCGGGCCAGCTCCTGCACGTCCTGCTGGCTGTAGCCACCGTCCACGCCCAGCGTGTGCAGCTCCATCAGCTCGCGCGCGTAGTTTTCGTTGATGCGGCCTGCAGCGTTCTGCGCGTTGTCCAGGTAGCGCAGCATGGCCGGGTGGCGCACGGTGGCGCCCAGCAGGTCGCGAAAGCGGCCCAGCGCGTGGGGGCGCACCGCACGCTCTTCGTAGTCGCCCACCAGGGCGCGCAGGTTGCCTTTGCCTGCAAACACGTTGAAGTGGTTCATCCAGAACCAGGTCATCTTCTCGCGCAACTGGCTGGGCGAATACAGCGCGCGCAGCACAAACCGGGCGGCAGCCTCTTGCTGCAGGGCGCGCATGTCCTGCTGCCAGGCCTTGAGCGCAGCCTTGCGCTCGTCCTCGGTGGGTTGGGCCTTGGCGGCGCGGTTGCGGGCTTCCATGTCGGCCGCCAGCGCCTCGATGGGGGTGCGCGAGATGGCCATGGCGTCGATCTGTGCCTGGGCTTCGCGGGGCAGTGCGGTGTGGACACCTGGGCGCAGTTGCGCAGCCAGATACGCGCTGATGCTCAAGCCACCCAGCGCTTGCGTGCCCTGGGCGGTGCAGCCCCAGGTCACGCGGTCCAGCAGGCGGGCCAGGGTGGGCTCGTCGGCCGCGCTCCAGGTGCCCGGGCCTGTTGTGTGGGGCACTGCGGCTGCGGGGGGCGCGGCTTGTGTGGCAAGGGGGGCGCCAAAGACGGCGCAACCCGCCAGGCCGAGCAGCAGGGTGCGGCGGTGGAGGTGCAGTGGGTTAGTGGGGGTCATGGGGCCTCGCTGGCAGCCAGCCAATGGCTGTCCGCATGGTGCCGCTGCCACCACCCGCATGCAAGCCCGCACGGCGGGTTTTACCTGCGCGACACAAACGCCAGGGAGGATGTATCGAGGGGTATCTCCAAGCCCCCAGACATGATCATGATCGCCTGAGAACAGGTTCTCGGTGCTATGGCGCTGCGCCCGTGGCCTGCGCCGCCTCTTCAAAACGGTCTACCTTGCGCAGAGTCTGGAACGCCATCATCCAGCCACCCACCACACCCAGCGTGCACAGGCCGCCCACGATGGCGGCGGGCACCACGCCCAGCCATGCGGCGCTGGTGCCCGCGCGGAATTCGCCCAGTTCGTTGGACGAGCCGATGAACAGCATGTTCACCGCGTTCACCCGCCCGCGCATGGTGTCGGGCGTGGAGAACTGCACCAGAGCGCCCCGGATGTACACGCTCACCATATCGGCCGCGCCCGCCACCAGCAGCGCCGCAAACGACAGCCAGAACAGCGTGGACAGTGCAAACACCAGGTTGGCCACGCCAAACACCGCCACCGCGATGAACATGGTGCGGCCCACTTGGCGGTTGAAGGGCCGCATACTCAGGTACAGCCCGGCGCTGACTTCGCCCACAGCCATGGCACTGCGCAGCGCACCCAGGCCCGCCGGGCCCACATGCAGCACCTCTTGCGCATAGATGGGCAGCAGCGCCACCACGCCGCCCAGCAGCACGGCAAACAGGTCCAGCGAGATGGTGCCCAGGATGATGGGCCGCGTGCGGATGAAGGTGATGCCCGCGCCAAAGCGCTCGAACATCGTGCCTTGCGCGGGGCAGGGTGCCGTGGCATGGGCCACCACCACCCGCAGCAGCAGGGCCACCCCCAGCACAAAACACGCGCAGCAGATGGCATAGGTCAGCTCGCCGCCGCCCAGCGCATACAGCAGCCCGCCCAGCAGCGGCCCGCCAATGCTGGCCACACGCATCAGCATGCTATTGGCGGCGATGGCCTGGGCCAGTTGTGCACGGGGCACGATCTGTGGCAACAGGCTCTGCATGGCCGGGCCCGAGAACGCGCGGGCACAGCCATACAGCACCAGCACGGCATAAATGCCCGCCACCCCACTGCTGCCGTGGCCAGACAGCCACCAGAGCAGGGCGCTGCACAGGCCACCCACCGACCAGGCGATCGCCAGGATGCGCTTGCGGTCAAAGCGGTCGATCAGGTCGCCCGCGGGCAGCAACAAAGCCAGCATGGGCAGAAACTGCGCCAGCCCCACATAGGCCAGCGCCAGCGGCTGCCGGGTCAGGTCGTACACCTGCCAGGCCACCACCACCGCCTGTACCTGGGTGGCGATGACGGCCACCACGCGGGCGACCAGAAAGGAGACAAAACCGTTATGGCGATAGACGCTCTGGGCGTCGCTGGCGGCGGGAACAGGCGAACTGGGCTCGGGAACGGGCATGGACAAGGCGTGGGAGCAGAGAGGCGGCCCAGGGCTGCGCGGACCTGGGGAGAACCCTGATGCTAGCGCCCTCGGCGCGGGCGCGCTGTGAAGGCGGGGTAAAGCCCGGCGCTCAGGCGAGGCGCCCGGGCCTCAGGTTCTCTGCCGACCTGCCGAAAAGACGACAGAGGCCCTGAAATGCAGGCCCGCTCCGCCCGTGGCGCTTGTGCGCTGCGCCGATTCACCCCCTGGAGACCAATGGTCGAGCCATGGCGTTGACGATCAACACCAATGTGATGTCGCTGAATGCGCAGCGCCGGCTCGGCAATGCACTGGGCGACCTGGCGACGACCGTGCAGCGCCTGTCTTCGGGCCTGCGCATCAACACTGCCAAGGACGACGCGGCGGGCCTTGCCATCTCGGAGCGTTTTACCTCCCAGGTCCGGGGCATGAACCAGGCGGTGCGCAACGCCAACGACGGCTTGTCGCTGATGCAGACGGCCGAGGGGGCCCTGCAGGGCGTGGCTGCCAGCCTGCAGCGCATCCGCGAACTGGCCGTGCAGGCGGCCAATGACACCAACAGTGCCTCCGACCGGGAGGCCATTCAGGCAGAGGTCTCGCGCCTTGCGCAGGAGATTGACCGCACCGGCCGCA
This sequence comes from Acidovorax sp. GW460-11-11-14-LB4, assembly GCF_059423685.1. Classification (NCBI taxonomy): domain Bacteria; kingdom Pseudomonadati; phylum Pseudomonadota; class Betaproteobacteria; order Burkholderiales; family Comamonadaceae; genus Acidovorax; species Acidovorax sp. GW460-11-11-14-LB4. The sequence goes on from NZ_JBWKYJ010000049.1 coordinate 33,723, forward strand.
CCACCCAGTTCAATGGTATGAACGTGTTCGACACCTCTAGCGCCAGCGTGGTGGGCGATGAAAACCTGCTGGGCGTGTACGACGGCTTGACCAGCGCGGGCAGCTGGCTGGAAAGCAGCGAACAGCTCATCCGCACTTACTACGGCCTCAAGGCCGATGGTGCCAAGCTCGACATCCGCTACACCGGCTACACCGACGGCGCCGGCGGGGTGGCTGCCTATGTGCAAAACACGGGCTATGACGCCAACGGCCGGGGACTGAGTCTGGTGTTGCAGGTGGACATGGCTGACTTTGTGCCCCCCAACCTGCCCAACGGCGGCACCGCGCCGTACTACAACGACCGCATCATCGGCCACGAGATGGTGCACGCCGTGATGGCCCGCAGCACCAACTGGCAGAACCTGCAGGCCGGCAACCTGTGGTTCATCGAAGGCACGGCCGAGTTCATCCAGGGGGCGGATGAGCGGGTCAAGAACGACATCGCTGCAGTGACCACGGCAGGCGTGGTGGCCGCCATCAATGGCCCCACGAACACCAGCGAGTTCTACTCGTCCAGCTATTCGGCGGTGCGCTACATGCATGACCGCATCAAGGCGGCGGGGGGCACAGGGGTCAAGGATGTGCTGACCTACATGAACGCCAACCCGGGCGCCACCCTCGACACCGCCATCGCCAATGCCTCGCACGGCGTGTTTACCAACGCGGCCGATGTCAAGAGCCAGTTCGCCACCAACGGCGCCGCGTTCATCGGCACCTTTGACCTGAACAACGACGACACGGGGGCGATCGGTGGGCTGGATGTGGACGGCGGCGCCGCGCGCAATGCCAAGGCCGCCATTCCCAACATGGGCAGCCGCTCCGGCCAGGATGTGCTGGAGGGGTTCACCGAGTCGTACGAAACGATTGCCAAGAACGCCGGGGCCGTGAGCACCAAGGTGTTCCAGGTCGGCGCCAACGCCAACCAGACGCTGGAGACGCGGGTGGGCGTGATCAGCCTGGGGGCGCTGGGCCTGCGCAACACGCTGGACGTCACGGTGTCGCCCGCACAGGCCATCGTGGCGGTGGACCGCGCGCTGGACTATGTGAGCAGCCAGCGCGCCGTGCTGGGCGCCCAGGCCTCGCGCCTGGAGGCCACCATCGGCAATCTGCAGGTCAGCAGCGAAAACCTGTCGGCCAGCCGCGCTCGCGTGGTGGACACAGACTTCGCAGTGGAAACCGCTTCGCTGGCGCGCCAGCAGATCCTGCAGCAGGCTGGAAACGCCATGGTGGTGCAGGCCAACCAGATGCCCCAGGGCGTGCTGGCCTTGCTGCGCAACTGATCGCCTTCCGCTCAGGATCGTCAGCGAGGCGGTGGTGCGCGCCGTTTCCCTGGCGAGTCAACGGCGCTGCCGGTGCCTATAGTCCCAGGGCGCCAAAGGCCGCTTTTGGGACCACAGGCCCGCATGCTGCGCCTGCGCAGAGCGCTGCAAGGGCGCCAGGTGCGGGTAGTGGCTGGCGTAGGGCGTGTACACCCAGGCCATGCCTGCGCGCACCTGTGCCGTGGCGACATCGGTGCCACCACAACGCACCTGCGCCACCATGCGGCCGTAGCTGTCCTCATCCACGGGTTGTAGCGTGGCCCGTTGTCGAAAGCACAGCTGTGCCAGGTGCTGCCGCGACTTCTGCCCAAACGCTTGCCTCGACTCGGGCGCATCGATGGCGGCGATGCGCACCTTCACCTGCTGGTAGGCACCAGGTGGCCCGCAGCGGGCAGTGAGGGTGTCGCCGTCGCTGATGGCAACGACCAGGCAAAACAGGGAAGCGAGGGGCACAGGGAGCTTGGGTGTGTGTTTGCAGGCACTGGCGCCAGTGTTTCTTGCAAAAATGGAGCGATTTGGCTGGGTGCGCTACAACAGCATGCTTTTTTAGCTATTAATAGTATAGCGGTGTGCTGCGTGATGACGATGACACAACAAGGGCTGGTATGGGGGCATGCGCATGCCGCCGCCCTGCGTAGCACCTGGCGGGCCACAGGTCTGCTTTGCTTCAAGGTGTGACCACGCCGTGGTGTGCATGGCTTGAAGAATCTGGGGAACCGGGAGCGGTTACTGCCGTCAGACACCCCAGGCGCTGTGACAATGGGGTGCATTGTCCAATGCGCTCGCGTCGCGTTTGCTTCGCGCTTGTTATCGTCGGCGATAGCCGACCACCCCCAAGGAGTCCCGGTTTTGCGTTTCCCCTGGTCCACAGAATCCCATGCCCCCCAACCATCGCCCCTGCGCACCGCTGCAGTGGCCCTGGCCTGTGGCGCGACTTTGGTCATGGCAGGCTGTGCCGGCACAGGGGCCAAGACGTTTGGCGTGCAGGAGAACTTTGGCTCGGTCGCCACGTACTCGCGCCTGTTCGATGCCACGCCGGCCCAGACGTGTGAAGCCTCGCGCCGCGCGCTGCTCAGCCAGGGCTACGTCATCTCGTCCAGCGCGGCCGACCTGGTGGAAGGCAAGAAGAGCTTCCAGCCCGAGCCCGAGTCGCACCTGCAGATGGTGGTGCGCGTGGTGTGTGTGCCCGAGGCCAACGACGGCAAGGTCAGCCTGGGCTTTGTGACGGCCACCCAGGACACCTACGCATTGCGCAAGACCAACAACTCGGCCAGCGTGGGTGTGGGCGCCATCGGCTCGGTGTCGCTGCCGTTCTCATCCAGCAGCGAGTCCCTGGTCAAGGTGGGCAGCGAGACCATTGCCAAGGACACCTTCTACGACAGCTTTTTTGACCTGGTCAAACGCTACCTGGTCATCGACCAGGCGCTGGCAGACTGAGCAGCCGGGGGCGTGCCCGGCTTTTTTTTCGGTCGTCTCTCGGCCCACTTCCCGCTGGTGCCTCATCAGGCGGCGCGCCAGCGTTGTACCCAGGCCCATCCTTCGGGCCAGTCGCCCAGGCCGCTGTCGGCATTGATATGCCCCTTGGCCCCCAGGTCCACCTGCTGGGCACCCCAGGCGGCTGCGCAATGGGCCGAGAAGGATGCAGTGGAATACGGATCGTCGCTGCTGCTCACCAGCATGGTCCGCCGCGCAGGCTGACCCGAGGCGGTCAGCGCCGCAGGCACGGGCGTGAAGCCTTTGGCATCCGGTGGAAAGTCGGGCCCATCGGGGTCTGGCACGGCCACCAGCAGCAGGGCATGCACAGCGGTCAACGCGCTGGCTGCCCACCGCGCCAGTGCCAGGCAACCCAGGCTGTGGGCCACCACGATGGGGGGCTGGCCTGCTGCAGTGATGGCCGCGTCAATGGCCTGCACCCAGGCGTCGCATTGCGGGTGTGCCCAATCGGCCTGCTCCACCTGCACCACGCCCGTGTGCTGGGTTTGCCACAATGATTGCCAGTGGCGGGGGCCGGAGTTGTAGATGCCGGGAACAAGCAAAACAGGTCTCATCGTCAAAATTCCTTCGGGTCAAAAAAGCAGTGGTGTCACTGCCTGCCAACGATAGGTGCCGCGCCTGTGGATGGGCAGGGGGCATCATCGGAAAGTGGCCCTCCAAACCTTGAAGTCATCGCAAAGGGAGCATTGCACCGTGGAGCTGGACAAAAAAGACCGACAGATCCTCATGGCCCTGCAGGCCGACGCTCGCCAGAGCCTGTCTGCCTTGGGCAAGCAGATCGGTCTGTCGCAGCCTGCGATGAGCGAGCGCGTCAAGAAACTCGAAGACGCAGGTGTGATCGTGGGCTACCAGGCCCGCATCGACCTGGCTGCCGCTGGCCTGGGCTTGCAGGCTGTGGTGCGGGTGCGCACCACGCACGAACACATTCAGCGCTACGTGCAGCTGTTTCAGACCATGCCCGAGGTATTGGACGCCGTGCGCGTGACGGGAGAGGACTGCTTTGTGGTGCGCTGCGCATTTGGACAGCCGGCAGACCTGGAGCGCGTGGTGGATGCCCTGGCGGCGTTTGGCAGCGTGTCTACCGCCTTGGTGCTGTCGCACCCCGTGAGCAAGATGGTGCCGCTGGCATGACGCGGCGGGTCAGCAGAACCTGCGGGTGACCCGCGCGGGCTAGCCTGCTCAACGGGTGACCAGGTACCGGAGCTCTGCAAAAATGCCGCCCGGCGTGGTCACTGACTTGAGCTGCAGCGGGGGGCGCATGATCTGGCGAGGCAACAGCGGCGTGCCTGCGCCCAGCGTGACGGGGGCGATCTGCACGATCAGCTCGTCCAGCAGGCCAGCGTCGTAAAACTGCCCCACCAGATCACCCCCACCCACGACCCACACATTGCGCCCCGCTGCAGCCTGCACCATGGCCTGGTGCACGGGCAGCACATCGCCACGCACAAAGCGCACATCCGCGCCTTCAATGCCGCGCAGCGTGCGTGCACTGAACACCCAGGTCGGCGGCGTGTAAGGCCAGGGCTGGCCCGCATCGATGGCATGTTTCAGCATCCATTCGTAGGTGTGCGATCCCATTGCCAGCGCACCCACGTCGCGGATGAACGCGGGGTAGCTGGAGCCCTCGATCTCGCCAAATTGCAGCAGCCAGTCGAGGTCATGGTCGGGCGTGGCGAGGAAGCCATCGAGGCTGGCTGCGCCGTAGAACTGGGTTTTGCCGGGGCGGGGG
>NZ_JBWKYJ010000050.1:0-38037 GCF_059423685.1 Acidovorax sp. GW460-11-11-14-LB4
GTGTCGGGGGCGGGGGGGGCTCCATGTACCCCAGGGGGATCTGTCCTACAGGGGAGCGCGCCATCGACGCATGGCTGGGTTGCAGCGTCTTTTGTATCGTGAAAACACATTGGCCCTGAATGACAACCCCAGGAGGTCGCCCATGCCGGTATTGCCCACAACGTCCCAACCGCGCCGCTTGAACCCCTCGGTGGCTTTGCCGCCCGCGACCCGCTGGTCTTCGGCCGCCATGGCCCTGTTGCTGGCGGCCTGCGTGCACAGCCCGCAGGCCGCCGTACCCAACCCTGGACTGCAAGGAGGTCCAACCCTGTGGGAGCACACCGCGATAGCGCCTTGCGACAGGGCGCCCACCGCACGGCCGGCGCTGGAGCGCATTGGCCGCGAGCTGCAGTCCCAGGGCATGGCGCTGCAGGCCACCTGCAACACCGCCAGCGGTGGCTGGGTGGTACAGGTACAGGTGGTGGATGGCACCAAGGCCCAAAAGGTGGTGCGCGGGCCGCTGGCCGACGGGCAGGCCGTGGACATGGGCACTCCGGCGGGCGCTGCCCGCTCGGAGGCGGCGGCGGGCGCCAGCGGTTTCTCCCCGGACGTGCTGCACAACCGCCAGTGGCTGCGGGAGCTCATGGCGCGCCACCAGTTCGACAACCTGCCGGATGCCTGGTGGCATTTCGCGCAGCGGGGTGTGCCGCCCGCACAGGCTGCAGACACCGATCTCGCCGCACGGTGAACCTGCACTCGGCGCGTTGAGACGCTGCGGAGCTTGCGCCACAGGGCCCGAGTGGGGGGCGAGGGAAGCGTCCAGTGGGCTGACTCAATGGAGCCCGACCGGCAGATAGATACGGTGTGTGCTCCATTTCAGTTGCTGAAATTTTGAGCAGGTACAATCCCGCCTCCTTTTTCAGCATCTGTTGCTGCCTCCCCCTCCCTATCCCCGCCCATGCAAATTGGCCACATTCCTTTGGCGAACCGGTTGTTCGTCGCCCCGATGGCGGGCGTCACCGACCGGCCGTTTCGCCAGCTGTGCAAGGCATTGGGCGCCGGGTATGCGGTGAGCGAGATGGTGACCTCGCGCAAGGATTTGTGGAACAGCCTCAAGACCTCGCGCCGGGCCAATCATGAAGGGGAGCCGGGGCCCATTGCCGTGCAGATCGCCGGCACCGATGCACCGATGATGGCCGAAGCTGCGGTCTACAACGTGGAACGCGGCGCGCAGATCATCGACATCAACATGGGCTGCCCGGCCAAGAAGGTCTGCAACAAATGGGCGGGCTCCGCCCTGATGCAGAACGAGGCGCTGGCGGTGGAGATCGCCGCTGCGGTGGTCGAGGCCTGCGCTCCCTTCAACGTGCCTGTCACGCTGAAGATGCGCACCGGCTGGTGCCAGGAGCACAAGAACGCCGTGGCATTGGCGCGGCAGTTTGAAAGCGTGGGCATCCAGATGCTCACCGTGCACGGCCGCACGCGCGAGCAGGGCTACAAGGGCCATGCGGAGTACGACACCATCGCTGCCGTCAAGGCGGCGGTGAAGGTGCCTGTGGTGGCCAACGGCGACATCACCTCGCCCGAGAAGGCGCGCGACGTGCTCGCCGCCACCGGTGCCGACGCGATCATGATCGGCCGAGCCGCACAGGGCCGGCCATGGATCTTCCGCGAGATCGGCCACTTTCTGGCCACGGGCGAACACCTGGCACCACCGCTGGTGGCCGAGGTGCGGCGCCTGCTGCTGGACCACCTGCAAGACCACTACAGCCTGTATGGCGAGCTGACCGGCGTGCGCAGTGCGCGCAAGCACATTGCCTGGTACCTGCGCGCGCTGCCGGGCGGCGAGGCCTTGCGGGCACATATCAATACGATCGAAGACTGCACCACACAGTGGCAGGCCGTGGCCGACTACCTGGACGCCCTGGGCCAACAGATGGACCGGCTGCCTGCCGCCACCGACGTGGATGCCGACACAGAAGAACAAGAGGGATTGGTTGCATGAGCAAGAAACACATCGAAGAATGCGTGCGCGAAAGCCTGCAGGGCTACTTTCGCGACCTGGGCGGCGAGACGCCCGATGGCATGTACGACATGCTGGTGCGTGTGGTCGAAAGGCCGCTGCTGGAAGTCGTGATGCAGCAGGCCGACAACAACCAGTCACGCGCTGCCGAATGGCTGGGCCTGAACCGCAACACCCTGCGCAAGAAGCTGGTCGAGCACAAGCTGCTCTGACCGGGTTCGTCTGATTGCTATTTATTTTGTAGCTGCTTGCGCATGATGCACTAGCGCTACAGCCCGTTTTTATTCAAAACCTCCGCACCACCACCATGAACGCACTTCTCTCCGTCTCTGACAAGACCGGCATCGTCGAATTCGCGCAAGCGCTGCACGCGCTGGGCATCAAGCTGCTGTCCACCGGCGGCACCGCCAAGCTGCTGGCCGACAAGGGCCTGCCCGTGACCGAGGTGGCCGAAGTCACTCAGTTCCCCGAGATGCTGGACGGCCGCGTGAAGACGCTGCACCCCAAGGTGCACGGCGGCCTGCTGGCCCGCCGCGAGCTGCCCGAACACATGGCGGCATTGAAGGAACACGGCATCGACACCATCGACCTGCTGGTGGTGAACCTGTACCCCTTTGAAGCCACCGTGGCCAAGGCCGGTTGCACGCTGGCCGACGCCATCGAGAACATCGACATCGGCGGCCCCGCCATGGTGCGCAGTGCCGCCAAGAACTGGAAGGACGTGGGCGTGATCACCTCGGCCGACCAGTACGACGCCGTGCTGGCTGAACTCAAGGCCGGTGGCAAGCTCAGCGACAAGCTGCGCTTTGCGCTGTCGGTTGCTGCGTTCAACCGCATCGCGCAGTACGACGGCGCCATCAGCGACTACCTCTCGTCCGTCACGTTTGAAGAAGAAAAACTGTCGGAAACCTATGTGCCCACGCGCACCCAGTTCCCCGGCCAGAGCAACGGCATCTTCACCAAGGTGCAGGACCTGCGCTACGGCGAAAACAGCCACCAGCAGGCCGCGCTGTACCGCGACCTGCACCCCGCGCCCGGCTCCCTGGTCACCGGCGTGCAGCTGCAGGGCAAGGAGCTTTCGTACAACAACATCGCCGACGCCGATGCCGCCTGGGAATGCGTGAAGAGCTTTGAGGCCGCGGCCTGCGTGATCGTCAAGCACGCCAACCCCTGCGGCGCGGCCGTGGGCCTGGACGCGCTGAGCGCCTACAGCAAGGCCTTCCAGACCGACCCTACCAGCGCCTTCGGCGGCATCATCGCCTTCAACCGCGTGGTGGACGGCCAGGCGGCGGCCCAGGTGAGCAAACAGTTTGTCGAGGTGCTGATGGCCCCCGACTTCACCGCCGAGGCGCTGGAGATCTTCAAGGCCAAAGCCAATGTGCGTCTGCTCAAGATCGCGTTGCCCGCACACGGTGGCAAGACCGACTGGGAACGCGGCCGTAACGCCATGGATGCCAAGCGCATTGGCTCGGGCCTGTTGCTGCAGACCGCTGACAACCACGAGCTGTCGCTCATCGACCTCAAGGTCGTGACGAAGAAGCAGCCCACGCTGGAAGAAATGGAAGACCTGCTGTTCGCCTGGAAGGTCGCCAAGTACGTCAAGAGCAACGCCATCGTCTTCTGCAAGGGCGGCATGACCATGGGCGTGGGTGCGGGCCAGATGAGCCGCCTGGACTCGGCCCGCATCGCCAGCATCAAGGCAGGCCACGCAGGCCTGACCTTGCAAGGCACGGTCGTAGCGAGCGACGCCTTCTTCCCCTTCCGCGACGGCCTGGACGTGGTGGTTGATGCGGGCGCTACCTGCGTGATCCAGCCCGGTGGTTCGATGCGCGACAACGAAGTGATCGACGCCGCCAACGAGCGTGGCGTGGCCATGGTCTTCAGCGGTGTGCGCCACTTCCGCCACTGAGATGATGGGTATCGCGACGGGGCTCGCGGCGGTGCGCGCGCATGCACCGCGACGATGAGACCCCGCCACCCCGGCCCCGCTGGCTGGGGTGGGCCCTGATGGTGTTCATGGCACTGGTGGTGCTGGGCATGCTCAACCTGGGCTGGCGCATGCTGCAGCCGGGGCCGGGCGCTGCGAGTGCCGCTCAGGGCGCGTCGGGTGCAGGCGGGTTAGAAGGCAGCGCTGCCTCACCGCCCTCCGCACCGGCCGGACTTCGCCTGGTGGAGGCATCCGATTGCCTGCGCTGCCATGGCATGGAGCGCTACTACGTAGGCCCGTCGTTCCAGCAGGTAGCAGCGCGGTACCGTGACCGCGCCGACGCAGTCGATTACCTGGCCGGCAAGATCCGCAACGGCAGTGTGGGCGAGTGGGGCCGCACCTTGATGCCGCGCCACCCGCAAGTCACGGAAGCCCAGGCGCGCGAGATGGCGCAGTGGCTGGTGTCGCTGCCGGTGCCGACCGCAGCGGCACAGGGTGCGTCGGTCGCAGAGCCCGCATCTGCCGCCCGCTGAATGGCGATGGCGGCAGGGTCTGGAGGCCCGCTGGGGCTCAGGCCCCAAAGTTCATCGGCAGGCCCACATAGTTTTCCGCCAGCGACACCGAGGCCGCACGGGAGTGCACCAGGTAGTCCAGCTCAGCCTCCTGGATCTTCTGGCCGAACTCGCCAGTTTCCGGAAAGCGGTGCATCAGCGAAGTGAACCACCAGGAGAAGCGCTCGGCACGCCACACGCGGCGCAGACAGCGGTCGGAGTAGGTGTCGATGCCAACGGCTGACTTTTCTTTGTAGAACTCGGTCAGCGCGGTCCACAGATAACCCACGTCGCTGGCGGCCAGGTTCAGGCCCTTGGCGCCCGTGGGCGGCACGATGTGGGCGGCATCACCCGCCAGGAACATGCGGCCAAAGCGCATGGGCTCGGCCACAAAGCTGCGCAGCGGGGCGATGCTCATCTCCAGAGCGGGGCCGGTCACCAGGTTGGCGCGGGCCTCGGGGTCCAGGCGGTTGCCCAGCTCGGTCCAGAACTGGTCGATGGTCCAGTTCTCGACCTTGTCAGTCGTAGGCACCTGCACGTAGTAGCGGCTGCGCGTGGCGCTGCGCATGCTGCACAGCGCAAACCCGCGTTCGGTGTTGGCATAGATGAGTTCGTGCGACACCGGTGGCACATCGGCCAGCACACCCAGCCAGCCAAAGGGGTACACGCGCTCATAGGTCTTGAGCAGGTCGGCCGGCGCGCTGGCGCGGCACACGCCGTGGTAGCCGTCGCAGCCCGCGATGAAGTCGCAGGCCAGCTCGTGGGTCTGGCCGTCTTTTTCGTACGTCACGCGTGGGTGCTGGCCGTCAAAGTCGTGCACTTGTACGTTCTGTGCGTCGTACACGGTGGTGAGTCCGGCCGCTGCGCGCGCATCCATCAGGTCGCGCGTGACTTCGGTCTGGCCGTACACCGTCACGCGGCTGCCGCCGGTCAGCTCGTGCAGATCGATGCGGTGGCGCTGGCCCTTGAACAGCAGCTCGATGCCGTCGTGGGGCAGGCCCTCGGCGTGGGCGCGGGCACTCACGCCCGCCTGGTCCAGCAGGTCCATGCAGACCTTCTCCAGCACCCCGGCGCGGATGCGGCCGAGCACGTAGTCGGGGCTGCGCTGCTCGATGATGACGGCGTCAACGCCGGACTTGTGAAGCAACTGACCGAGCAGCAGGCCGGCGGGGCCGGCACCAACGATGGCAACCTGGGTGCGCATGGGAAACCTCTGGGAATAGGGTGGGGGAGATGGGGGATACCAAAAACCAGTGGCCTTGAGCGTAGGTTGATCCAGATCAAAGCGATATCCGGCGCTGCCGATTGCGTGCGATCAGTCGATACTTTGTGCGATGATCGCGCAGTGTCCGGGGTGATGCGGGTGGTCAGGCCCGTTGGTGAGTGCACCGAGTCGCTGCAGGGCCCCGGTAGCCCTGGCGTTCGAACCCCGCTCAACCCCCTGGTCCCCAACCCGTCACCCCCATGGCTTCCACCCCCATCGCCAAGGCAGACTTCATCGAAGGCATGGCCAAAGGCATGGCCGTGCTGGAGAGTTTCGACACCGAGCGCCAGCGCCTGAACGCCACACTGGCGGCGCAGCGCACCGGCCTCACGCGCGCGGCGGCGCGGCGGCACCTGTTGACCCTGGCGCACCTGGGGTATCTGGAGACGGATGGCAGCTACTTCTGGCTGGCGCCCAAGGTGCTTCGGTTTTCGGGCAGCTACCTCGCGTCTGCCCGGCTGCCGCGCGTGCTGCAACCCACGCTGAACCGGCTGGCAGCCCAGACCCAGCAGTCATTCTCGGCGGTGGTGCTGGATGGGGATGAGGTGGTCATCGTGGCGCGCAGTGGCGTGTATGGCGCGCCGTCGCGGGTGCTGGCCTATGGCTTGCACCTGGGCGCGCGACTGCCGGCCCACCCTACGTCCACCGGCCGCGTGTTGCTGGCGGCGCTGCCCCCGGCGGAGTTGACTGCCTGGCTCAAGAACCGGCCCTTGCACCGCCTCACACCCCAAACCATTACGCAGGTAGGCCCGCTGCGGCAGGTGATCACCAAGGTGCGGCGGGACGACTATTGCCTGGCCGTGGAGGAGCACGAGCTGGGCGTGCACGCGCTGGCTGTGCCGCTGCGCAACCTGCAGGGCCATATGGTGGCGGCGCTCAACGTGGTGGCGTCGCCCAAGCAGATGGACGAGGGCAGCCTGCAGCGCGACATGCTGCCGCTGCTGCAGGAGGCCGCCCGCGAACTGCGCGGACTGCTGTGACTGTCCGCCACAAGCCTCGTCGCCATGAAAAATGGCCCTCGGGAGGGCCATTCGGTGCCAAATTGGCAGGAAGCGCTAGTGCGATATGCGCTGCTAGCTATTATTTTGAGAGCGTCTTGAATACTTCACGCGCAGCAGCCACGGTGGCTGCCACGTCGTCGGCGGTGTGGGCGGCGCTCACGAAGCCCGCTTCATACAAGGCCGGTGCAATGTAGATGCCCCGGTCCAGCAGACCGTGGAACAGCTGGTTGAAGCGCGCACTGTCGGTTTTCAGCACCTGGGCATAGTTCTGCGGCAGTTCGGGCAGCAGGAAGAAGCCGAACATGCCGCCTTCGCAGTCGCCGCAGAACGGCACGCCTTCCGCCGTGGCAGCGGCTTGCAGGCCATCGACCAGCGAGCGGGTGCGGGCCGACAGCGCATCGAAGAAGCCGGGCTTTTGGATCTCGCGCAGCGTGGCCAAGCCACAGGCCGTGGCCACCGGGTTGCCCGACAATGTGCCCGCCTGGTACACGGCGCCCAGCGGTGCGAGGTGTTCCATGATGGCGCGCGGGCCACCAAAGGCCGCGAGTGGCATGCCACCGCCGATCACCTTGCCCAGCACGGTGATGTCGGGTTGGAAGCCGGGGATACTCTTGGCGTACACGCTTTGCGCGCTGCCCAGGGCCACGCGGAAACCGGTCATCACTTCATCCAGCACCAGCAGCGCACCGTATTCGGTGCACAGCTCGCGGCAGCGCTGCATGAACGGCACGCTCGCGCGCACCAAGTTCATGTTGCCCGCGATAGGCTCGATCATCACGCAGGCCAGTTCCTTGCCGTGCAGTGCAAAGGCTTCTTCCAGCTGGGCGACGTTGTTGTATTCAAGCACCAGGGTGTGCTGCACCACTTCGGGCGGCACGCCAGCGCTGGTGGCATTGCCAAACGTGGCCAGGCCCGAGCCGGCCTTGACCAGCAGCGAGTCGGCATGGCCGTGGTAGCAGCCTTCGAACTTGATGAACTTGCTGCGACCCGTGGCGCCACGGGCCAGGCGGATGGCGCTCATGCCCGCTTCGGTGCCCGAGCTGACCAGACGAATCATCTCCATGGACGGCACCAGGCTCAGGATCTCCTCGGCCAGCTCGACTTCGCGCTCGGTGGGGGCGCCAAAGCTGAAGCCTTCGAGCGCCGCCTTCTGCACCGCGTCGAGCACGGCGGGGTGGCCGTGGCCGAGGATCATCGGGCCCCAGGAGCCGATGTAATCAATGAAGCGCTGGTCGTTCGCATCCCAGAAGTAGGCGCCTTGCGCGCGCTTGACGAAGCGGGGTGTGCCTCCGACCGCCTTGAAGGCCCGCACGGGCGAGTTCACGCCTCCGGGGATCAGCGCCTTGGCGCGTTCGAACAGGGGAATATTGAGATCAGTGCTTGGTGTCATGGGGTGGCATCACAAAACCCTCCAGGGCCTGTGTTTCATCAATCGTGGTTTCTTCTTCGTCGCCGTCAGTCTCGTCGTCCTCAGGCTGTGCCCAGAACATGCGGTCGGGCACGATGTGCCCCATGCCGGGGCGAAAGCCTGCGTCCAGGCAGCGGTCGAGGTATCCCAGCGCTTCGCTGGTGGCTTCGCCCAAGTCGTTGCCGCTGGCCACCAGGGCAGTGAGTGCGGCCGAGAGCGTATCGCCCGCACCCGAGAAGGTGGCGTCAAACAGCTCGAACTTGCCACTGCCCAGCACGGTCTGCGGCGAGGCCAGCACGTTCTCGACGAACTGCTCGGGCAAGGGGATGCCAGTGACCAATGTGTAGGGCACGCCCATCTCGGACGCTGCGCGGGCAATGTCCCGGGCGGTGGGGCTGCGCTCGCCCGTCCAGTCCGGCAGCAGCCAGCGCCACAGGGTGCTGTGGTTTCCAACCAACACCGAGGTCTGGGGCAGCAGCAGCTCGCGGAAGGCGTCGAGGTACTCGTCGATCAGCTCGTCCCGCCACCAGGACAGGTTGGGCATGTAGGCGATCACGGGGACTTCGTCATAGTCGGTCGTGATCTCGGCAATGGTGCTGATGTTCTCGGGGCTGCCCACAAAGCCGACCTTGATCGCCTGCACGGGCAGGTCTTCCAGCACGGCCCGCGCCTGCTCGGACACAGCCTCGTCGTCGAAGCTGAAGTGGTCAAAAATCTGAGCGGTGTCGCGGGCATAGGCCCCGGTGACCACGGCGATCGGATGTCCGCCGACCGAGGCGATGGTGGTGATGTCGGCGGTCAGTCCGCCGGCTCCGCTGGGGTCGCTGGCATTGAACACCAGCACACAGGCCGGGCTCGCTTCCTCCGCGTCATCGTCGTCAATGTCTGGGATTTCTGGGGGGGGAAGGGAGGCTTTGATGGTCATGGACCAGATCCTGCTGGAGGGGTGGCACGGAAGCTGCAGGCCGCGGAGATCACTAGATACAATCGTTGCATTCTATGTGAAGGCCCTTTAAGCTGTGACCGACTTTAAAACTTGGATGTGTTTGATTTGCGGCTGGATTTATGACGAGGCTGAGGGGTCTCCCGAACACGGCATTCCACCCAACACCCCCTGGGATCAGGTCCCGATGAACTGGACCTGCCCCGAATGTGGTGCCCGCAAGGAAGATTTCGAGATGGTCCAGATCTGAGGCGCTCCAGCACCAATCGCTGCTGCGTTGTTTATTTTCTCCATCGGGAGCAGTGACAATTGACTACAACAGGCGCATCTTTCAAAGTGCTCGTGGTGGATGACAGCAACACCATCCGTCGAAGCGCCGAGATTTTTCTCAAGCAGGGGGGGCACGAAGTCTTGTTGGCCGACGACGGCTTTGATGCTTTGGCCAAAGTCAACGATTACCAGCCTCAGCTGATTTTCTGCGACATCCTCATGCCCAAGCTCGACGGGTACCAGACCTGCGCCATCATCAAGCGCAACGCCCGTTTCGCAGATACCCCGGTGGTGATGCTGTCCTCCAAGGACGGCGTGTTCGACAAGGCGCGTGGGCGCATGGTCGGCTGCCAGGAATATCTCACCAAGCCGTTTACCAAAGACCAGCTGTTGCAGGCAGTGCAGCAGTTTGGCAATTCCCAACAAGGAGCCATGTAATGCCCATTCAGAAAGTATTGGTCGTCGACGACTCGAAGACCGAGTTGATGTTTTTGACGGACCTGCTTCAGAAAAAAGGCATGCAAGTCCGTACCGCAGAAAATGCCGAAGAGGCGTTTCGTCGTCTGGCCGAAGAAAAGCCTGACCTCATCCTGATGGATGTGGTGATGCCAGGCCAAAACGGGTTTCAGCTCACGCGTGCCATTACCCGTGACCCCCTTTACGCTGATGTGCCCATCATCATGTGCACCAGCAAGAACCAGGAAACCGACCGTGTCTGGGGTATGCGCCAGGGTGCGCGCGGCTACATCACCAAGCCGGTGGATCCCGCAGAGCTGCAGGCCAAAATTGACGCTCTGAACTGAGGCAGCGGCGCGCTCATGGCAAACCGCGAAGCCCTACGGGAGCTCCAGACCCGACTTGCCAGCCGTTTGCAGGCTGCAAGGTCCGAAGGTACGTCTGTGTCCTCCTGGCTGGCTGTAGAGTCCGCCGGGAATTTCTATTTGCTGCCCCTGGGGCAGTCCGGGGAGATCTTCCCCTGGGTATCGGTGCAGGCCGTGCCTTACACCCAGCGCTGGTTTCTGGGTGTGGCCAACCTGCGAGGTGGCTTGGTGGGGGTGGTGGATCTGGCTGGGTTGCTGGGGTCCACCGCAGCACGCACTGAGCAGGCCCTGTCCGAGGCCAGCCTGTTGGCGTTCAATGCGGCGCTCGACGTGAATGCTGCCTTGCTGGTGGACCGCCTCGCCGGTCTGCGCGGCACGGATGCGTTTGTGTCGTCCGAGCCGCCCGCCGAGGATTCACCCAGCTTCTTCGGCACCACCTATATCGATTCCAGTGGCACACGCTGGCAGGAGCTGAACTTGCAGATCCTGTCCCAACATCCCGCTTTCCTGAGCATCAGTGCTTGAGTTTTTCTGTAAGGCTGCACCATGTCCGTCGTCAATCAATTTGGAAAACTGTTCAACCGGAAACCCGCCACGCCTGACACTGGCGCAGCCGCCGGCGCGACCGACGATGGGCAGGATCTCCTGGCCACGGGGGCGCTGGATGGCTCGCAACTGCGCGACTCCTACCAGGCCGAAGCCATGAACAGCGTCCAGGGCGATCCCGATGGCTACACGCCCGAGTTGACCGCGCCTGAGGCCGAAGAAGACCTCATCAGCCTGCCCCTGCTGGGCCGCTCGACCGCTGCCGGCCATCAGCGCCGACTGCTGGCCCTGCTGGCCGTGGGTGTGGTGGTGCTGGCGCTGATCGCCGGTTGGGTGCTGCAGCAGGCCGACCGTTCCGCACAGCAATTGGCTGCTACCGGTCAGTCGCTGATGCAGTCGCAACGTCTTGCCAAGTCGGTGTCGCAGGCGTTGGTGGGTAGCCCACAGGCCTTCCCGGACGTGGTGGAAAGCTCTGGCGTGCTGGCCCGCAACGTGCGCGCCCTGAATGCCGGTGACAACGAGCTGGGTGTGCAGTCGCTGGGTGAACCCTTCAAGCCCGATCTGGACGCCGTCAACCCCCTGATGGAGCGCGCCGAGCGCAACGCCAGCGTGGTGATGGGTCAGCAAAAGATCCTGACGCAGGTGGGTGACGCTCTGCGCACCATCAACCGCCAGTCATCCGACCTGCTGGAAATCGCTGAAACGGTCTCCTCGCTCAAGCTGCAACAAAATGCGCCCGCTGCCGAAATCTCCGCCGCAGGCCAGCTGGTGATGTTGACCCAGCGTATCGGCAAGTCGGCCAACGAGTTCCAGACCATGGAAGGCGTGAGCCCTGAGGCTGTGTTCCTGTTGGGCAAGGACTTGAACTCCTTCAAGGAAATCGCGCAAGGCCTGCTGGAAGGCAGCCCCGAGCTGCGCCTGTCGGCCACCAAGGACGCGCAGACCCGCGAACAACTGGAAGCGCTGATCAAACTGTACGAACAGACCCGGACCCAGGCCAGCGCGATTCTGGGCAACCTGCAAGGTCTGGTGTCTGCCCGCGAAGCACAGTCCGCCATCATTGCCGACAGCGAGCCACTGCGCCGCCAGCTGGAAGGTCTGCAGAGCAAGCTGTCCGCCCAGACCGGTCTGGGCGCCGGCCAGTTCGCCGCTCTGGCACTGGCAGGCTTGTTCGTGCTGTTGTGCGGTATCGGCATTTCGCGCGTCCAGCTGCTGGACAGCCGTGGCCGTCAGGCAGCTGCGGAAAACCAGCAACGCGACGCCAAGCGCCAGGAGCAGGAAGCCAAGCGCGTCAACGACGCCAACCAGGCCGCCATTTTGCGTTTGATGAACGAACTGCAGTCGGTCGCTGAAGGTGACCTGACGCAAGAAGCCACTGTGACGGAAGACATCACCGGCGCCATTGCCGACTCGGTGAACTACACGGTGGAAGAGCTGCGCCAACTGGTGGGCAGCGTGCAGAACACGGCGACCCGCGTGGCGCAGACGACTGCCCAGGTGGACAACACCTCGACCGAACTGCTGGCGGCATCGACCGAGCAGCTGCGTGAAATTCGCGAAACCGGCCGCTCCGTTCTGGACATGGCGACCCGCATTAACGAGGTGTCTACACAAGCGCAAGAGTCCGCCACGGTGGCCCGTCAGTCGCTGCAAGCCGCGGACTCGGGTCTGCAGGCCGTGCAGAACGCCATCGGCGGTATGAACTCCATCCGTGACCAGATCCAGGACACCTCCAAGCGGATCAAGCGCCTGGGTGAATCGTCGCAGGAGATCGGTGAAATCACCGAGCTGATTTCTGACATTACCGAACAGACGAACGTGCTGGCTCTGAACGCTGCCATCCAGGCTGCATCCGCCGGTGAAGCCGGTCGCGGCTTCTCGGTGGTGGCGGAAGAAGTGCAGCGTCTGGCTGAACGTTCGGCCGATGCGACGCGCCAGATTTCTGCCCTGGTGAAAGCCATTCAGACCGATACCCAGGATGCCGTGGCTGCTATGGAGCGCTCCACGCAGGGTGTGGTGGAAGGGGCACGCCTGTCCGACAGCGCTGGTACTGCGCTGACCGAGATTGACCGCGTGTCGCGCCGTTTGGCCGAACTGATTGAGCAGATTTCGTCTTCGACTTCCCGGGAAGCTGTTCTGGCCAACGAAGTGGCCGACAACATCCAGCACATTTTTGCGGTGACCGAGCAGACGGGTGAAGGTACCCGCACCACAGCGCAACAGGTGCGCGAGCTCTCGCACATGGCCGAGGAACTGCGCCAATCGGTGGCACGTTTCAAGATCGCCTGACGCAGCAGTTAGTCATCAACCAGCTGGCTCATTGCAGCCGGGGACGAATCCATGTCATCTATTGATGTCAACAATGCACCGGCCGCCGACGGGACCCAGGGAGATCAGGACCTGGGTCCTTTGGCTTGGGTGCTTGACGAGCTGCGCAAATCGCTGGACGGTGCTGTCAAGGCGATGCGGCGCTTTGTGCGTGATGCCGAGGTAGCACGCGAGTCCGATCTGGCGGCGCTGGACGCTGGCCCCCTGCGCATTGCGCGCCAGCAACTGCACCAAGCCTGTGGTGCGCTGGAAATGGTGGGCATGGGCCCTCCGGCGCTGGTGTTGCGGTCCATGGAATCGGCGGTGCAGAAGTTTGTTCAGCGCCCCGAAACCTGCAGCGATGACGCTGCGGCCGTGATCGAGCGCGCCAGTTTTGCGCTGATCGAATACCTGGAAACCGTGCTGGCGGGCAAAGCGGTATCGCCCGTGTCCCTGTTTCCGCAGTACCGCGATGCCCAGGCATTGGCAGGCGCTGATCGCGTTCATCCCGCTGACCTCTGGCCGGTGGAGCGCCGTTTCCGTGAACCCGAAGGTGCGGTGTCGCGCCCACCTCTGCCCTACGGTCCCGAGGCGCGGGCGCGGCTGGATGCAGCTGTGCTGCGCATCGTCAAGTCGGGGGACCTGAAGGCCGCCCTGAGCCTGCGCGACACATGCCTGGGCTTTGTGGCCGCACAAACAGATCGGCAGGCTCGTGCGTTCTGGAAAATTTGCGCGGGTTTCTTCGATGCGTTTGGTTCGGGCCTCTTGCCGCCAGATGTGTATGTCAAGCGCGTGGCATCCCGTGTGCTCATGCAGTACGCCACGTTGGCCAAGGGCGATCCGACGATCGCCGACCGGCTGGTGCAGGACCTGCTGTTCTTCTGCTCGCAGGCCAAGGTTGCCGATCTGGCAGAGGACGCAGCGCCCTCATTGCGTGCTGTCCGTCAGGCCTTTGCGCTGGACCGCTTCAAGCCGGTGGACTACGAGACTGCCCGCTTCGGACGTTTTGACCCGGCGGTGTTGACGCAGGCGCGCAAGCGCATTGCCTCGGCCACGGAAACCTGGTCTGCCCTGGCGGGTGGCGACCGCAACAAACTCAAGCCAGCGGCAGACCAGTTCAGCCTGGTGTGTGATTCGCTGCGCAAGCTCCATCCGGGCAGTGAGAACCTGGCGCAGGCTCTGACGCGTGCCCTGGATTCAACCACCCGATCGGGCGAACCCCCGTCGCCCGCATTGGCGATGGAAGTGGCTACCTCCGTGCTGTACCTGCAGGCAGCTTTTGAAGAGTTGGACACGGCAGACGAACAGATGGAAGCCCGCGCCAGCCGTCTTGCAGAGCGTCTGGATGCGGTCACGGCGGGTGCCGAACCCGAACCCCTTGAACAATGGATGGAAGAGCTGTACCGCAGGGTCAGCGACAACCAGACCATGGGCAGCGTGGTCGATGAGCTCCGGGTGACCCTGGGCGAGGCCGAAAAGGCCATGGACCAGTTTTTCCGCAACCCGAAGGACACTGGTGTGCTGGCGACCGTGCCAGGGCATCTTGCGCAGATGCGCGGCGTGCTGTCAGTGCTGGGGCTGGATCAGGCATCACTGGCGGTGGTCCGCATGCGCGACACGGTGGAGCGCCTGCTGATCAACGAGGTGCCCGAAGAAGAACGCCAAAGCGCGTTTGAAAAGCTGGGTAACAGCCTGGGCGCATTGGGTTTCCTGATCGATATGCTGAGCTATCAGCGCACCATGGCGCGCAAGCTCTTTGTGTACGACGAAGAACTGGGCGAACTGCGCATCCTCATGGGTAAAACCCGTGCGCGCGCCTCTGATGCTGTGGAAGAAGCGCCTGCCAAGCTGGAAGAGCGTTCTGCCACCTTGGTGCCAGACGTGATTCCCCGCTTTCCGGTGCAGGAGCCTGTCAGCGAGCCCACGGACTTTGCGCCGTTCCCTGATTTTGAGTCGGCCCCCGCAGCCGATGCCAGCGTGGCGGCAGAGCCCGCAGGCCTGGCCCCGGACATCTCCTTTGACGTTCCCGCCGTTGCCGCGCCCGTACCGCTGGAAGCAGCCGCTCCGGCGGCTGCGGCTGCGCCTGCTCCAGCGCCCGATGTCGAAGATGAACTGCTCGACGTGTTCCTCGAAGAGGCACGCGAAGTGGTGGTCAACGGCCTGGCTGCCATTGAGCAGCTACGGGGTGAACCTGGTGACCTGAGCGAGCAGACCACACTGCGCCGTGCGTTCCATACGCTCAAGGGCAGCTCGCGCATGGTGGGGCTGAACTACTTTGGCGAAGCAGCCTGGTCGATGGAGCAGGTGCTCAACGTCTGGCTGGCCGAACAAAAGCCCATGCAGCCGAGCTTGTTGCAGTTGTCCACCGACGCACTGCATGCTTTCAGCAGCTGGGCAGACGACATCGCCGCAGGCCGCGCGACGGGCTGGGACCCTGAGTCCTTCCGCCGGTCGGCAGACGCCATGCGCCTGGATGGCACGCTGGTACCGCTGGCGATGCCATCGGGTGGCGGTATGGCGCCCGAACCTACAGCACCACAGGCCGCGCCGGAGCTTGCCGAGGCCGTGGCAGAGCCGGTGGATGCCCTCTCCGCCGAAGTGCTCAGCGAAGAACTGACGGTGCCGGATTTCCAGGCCACCGAGATTTCCGAGCATGTGCCCGAACAGCCCGTCGAGAGCGCCAACGGTGCCCCGGAAGTGGCCGAGGAGATCGACTTCTCGGTGTTCACTGCAGCTTTGAACGAGTCTGCCCACGAACCTGCACCTGTGGTCGATCCGTCCAGTGTGGACTTTGTCCTCGACCTGGAGCTGCCTGACCTGGAACCTGTGTCTGCGGAAGCGCCTGTGCCCGCAGTGGATCACGCAGAAGCTGTCGATGCGCCGCTGCAAGCGCCCGCAGGCGCCCTGGGCGACGAACTATTGCTGCCAGAAGACCTGGTGCTCGATGCCGCCGAACCGCAAAACGCGGTGGATACAGAGGCCCGCATTCCTTCGGATGGGTTGGAAGCCCTGGACGTGGCTGAGTTGGAGAAGCTGCTGGAGGCCGAGTCGGCCGAGGCTGCCGAACTGCTTGCACCTGCCCCCGAGGACGTGGCTGTGGCCAGTTCGGAAGCGTTGCCAGACGACCTGATCGCTGAAGTGGAGCCCGCGCAAGAAGTGTCGCATCTGCTCGATGCCCTGCCGCAGGAAGAAGGCGGCAGCGACGATGCCGTCAAGGTCATCGACACGCTGCGCATCGGTATCCCGCTGTACAACGTATACCTGAATGAGGCCGATGAATGGTCTCGTCGCTTGGTGACCTGTTTGCAGGAATGGGCGCTGGAGCTGCATGAGCCGCTGCCTGACACGGCCGTGGCCCTGTCGCACTCGCTCGCCGGCAGTTCGGCTACGGTGGGCTTCACCGCGCTGTCCGAAATGGCCCGCGTGCTGGAGCACACGCTGCAGCATGTGCAGCTGCAGTCGGGTGGCACCGAGGAGCAAGCGGCAGCGTTCATGGCTGCAGCGGAAGACATCCGTCGCCTGTTGCACCAGTTTGCTGCCGGGTTCCTCAAAGAGCCCAGCCCGGAAGTGCTGGCCCAGCTGCGCCAGATTCTGGAAACCGAGGTGGTCAGCACCCAGTCTCCACCCGAGGAAGATGCGCAGGCCTACCTCGACGCCGCAGAGCAGGAAGCGTCCGAAATTGCTGCGGCCGAGTTGGCACCTGAGCCGGTGGTGGAGGTGCCTGTGGTGGATGCAGAGCCTGAGGCTGTTGCACCGGCTGTGCCTGCCCCCGTGGTGGGCCATGTGGCGCCTGCGCTGTCTGCAGTCATCCACGACCACGATCAGCACATTGACGATGCCATTGCGCACGCCATTGCCTCGATCCCGGACGCGGACGACGACATCGATGCGATCGACGTCATCGACCCTGACCTGTTCCCCATCTTCGAGGAAGAGGCGGCCGAGTTGCTGCCCCAACTCGGTGGTGCGTTGCGCCAATGGGCGTCGCGCCCCGACAACCTCAGCGCCCGCAGCGAAGTATTGCGAGCCCTGCACACGCTCAAGGGCAGTTCGCGACTGGCCGGGGCGATGCGCCTGGGCGAAATGGCCCACCGGCTGGAATCTGCGATCGAGCAGCTGGACGCAGAAACCGTCACGGCCGACCAGATCGAGCCATTGCAAGGCAGTTTCGATGGACTGCAAGCCAACTTCGAGGCGCTGCGTGCCATTGGTCAGGGGCCTTCCGACACAGTGGTTACTCTGCCGGTCGAAGCCACACCGGCCTTGCGTGCCAATGTGGTGGATGCGGCCGAAGCCTCCGTCCCCTCGGCGGCAGCATCTTCTGCCAAGCCTCTGGCGATAACGGCTCCGGCCGTACGCCTGCCCGGACCGTCCCAGCTGGCGCCCCTGCGGGTGGCAGCCAACCAGTCGGTGCGCGTGCGTGCACAGCTGCTGGACCGCCTGGTTAACCAGGCGGGCGAGGTGATGATCAGCCGTTCGCGTCTGGACGCGCGCCTGGGCCAGTTCCGCAGCTCACTCACCGATCTGTCGGGCAATCTGGACCGCTTGCGCCAGCAGTTGCGCGACATCGAGGTGCAGGCCGAATCCCAGATGCAGTCGCGCCTGGCGCTGTCCAAGGACTCTGCTGCGGGCTTCGATCCGCTGGAGTTCGACCGCTTCACACGGGTGCAGGAGTTGACCCGCATGATGGCCGAGTCGGTCAACGACGTGGCCACGGTGCAGCGCAATCTGCAACGCGCCATGGAAGGCGCTGAAGATGACTTGATTGCCCAAGGCCGCCAGGCGCGTGAGCTGCAGCGGGACCTGCTTCGCACACGTATGGTGGAGTTCGAGGGGATTGCCGAGCGCTTGTACGCGGTGGTGCGCCAGGCCTCCAAGGAAACCGGCAAGCAGATCAAGCTGGACATCACCGGCGGCTCCATCGAAATGGACCGTGGCGTGCTGGACCGCATGACGCCCGCCTTCGAACATTTGTTGCGCAATTGCGTGGCCCACGGCATTGAAGAGCCTGAAGTGCGCACGGCGGCCGGCAAGCCGTCGTCGGGCACCATCACGGTGGATCTGCACCACGAAGGCAATGACGTATCGGTCGAGTTCCGCGATGACGGAGCGGGTCTGAACCTGCCGCGCATTCGCGAAAAGGCCGTGTCTCAGGGCATCGTGGAGCCCGGCGTGGAGCTGAGCGATGCGGATGCGGCCAACCTGATCTTCATGCCAGGCTTCTCGACGGCCTCCGAAGTGACCGGTCTGGCAGGGCGTGGCATCGGCATGGACGTGGTGCGTGCTGAGATCAATGCGCTGGGCGGCCGCATCGAAACATCCACCGAGGCGGGCAAGGGTGCGGCATTCCGCATGGTGCTGCCGTTGACCACCGCAGTGACGCAGGTGGTGATGCTGCGCTCGGGTGACCTGGCGATCGGCGTTCCGGCCAACGTGGTCGAGATCGTCCGCCGCACCTCGGCCCCTGACTTAGCAGAGGCTTACCGTACCGGCGTGTTTGACGACGGCATGGAGAAGATCCCGTTCTTCTGGTCGGGAGCCCTGCTGCAGTCGTCCAGCCGCAGCACCGAGCCGGCGGGCAAGACCCGCCCGGTGGTGATCTTCCGAAGCGCTGCCCAGCGCGTGGCCATGCACGTGGACGAAGTGCTGGGCAACCAGGAAGTGGTGGTGAAGAACCTGGGGCCGCAGTTGTCCCGTCTGCCGGGTCTGGCGGGCATGTCCGTGCTGGCATCGGGTGCCGTGGTGCTCATCTACAACCCGGTGGCCTTGGCCACGGTGTATGGCGACCAGGTGCGTGCGGCCAGTGCCGACATGGCACCAGCGCCCGACACCCCCGCCGCAGGCGGCACGGGTAAGGCCGTCGTGTCTCAGCAGTTGTCGGGACCGAGCCAGGTGCCGCTGGTGCTGGTGGTGGACGATTCCATCACCGTGCGCCGCGTGACGCAGCGTCTGCTGCAGCGCGAAGGCTACCGTGTGGCTTTGGCGGCCGATGGCCTGCAGGCGCTGGAGCGGCTGCAGGAAGAGCGCCCGACGGTGGTTCTGTCCGACATCGAAATGCCGCGCATGGACGGCTTCGATCTGGCGCGCAACATCCGTGCAGACGGTGCCTTGCGTGATCTGCCCATCATCATGATCACCTCGCGGATTGCTGAAAAGCACCGCGAGCACGCGATGGAGCTGGGGGTGAACCACTACCTGGGCAAGCCGTATTCGGACGAAGAGCTGCTGAGCCTGATCCAGCACTACGCCCGCATCGCTGCGGCGGCCGAGGCCTGACACCATGCTGGCCCACTCCCGACCCTGCGAGTCAGCCTGGGTCGGGAGTGCTCTCTTGTTGCCTTGCCTTGTGGTGTCCTGTGCATGGACAGGGCGGACCGAGTCTCCGTGATGGACCCGCTGGCACCATCCCCTTCCCCCGATCCCCGGCTGCTGGCCTGCCTGGCCCTGGTAGCGCGCGAGCGGGCTTCGGACCTGTTTTTGCTGGCAGGCGCTGCGCCCACGATCAAGCGGCAGGGTGCCTTTGTCTCCATCACACAGCAAGTCCTGGCGGCCGACGATGTGCGGCAGATGGCCTATTCCATCTTGCGCGAGGCCCAGCGCAAGGAGTTCGAGACGACTATGGAGTGCGACCTCTCGCTGCAGACCGTCGACGGGGAGCGCTTTCGCGTGAACGTGCACATGCAGCGCGGGCAGGTCGGCATGGTGATCCGCCATGTGATAGCGCGGATCCCGACGCTGGAAGAACTGGGGTTGCCGCCCGTGCTCCAGCGGCTGGCGTTTCTCAAAGGGGGGTTGGTCCTGACGGTGGGCTCGGCAGGCTCGGGCAAGACCACCACGCTGGCCGCATTGCTGGACCATCGCAACACGCACACTGGCGGGCACATCCTCACGGTAGAAGACCCCATCGAATACCTGCACAGCCACAAAAAATCCCTGGTGACGCAGCGCGAGGTGGGTCTCGACACCCTGTCGTATGACGAGGCGCTGCGCCGTGCCATGCGCGAGGCGCCCAACGTGATCATGATTGGCGAGATCCGCGACCGGGCCACCATGCAGCACGCGCTGCACTACGCAGAGTCCGGCCATCTGTGTGTGTCCACCCTGCACGCCAACAATGCCAACCAGGCGGTGCAGCGCATCGTGAATTTTTTCCCCGAGGATGCGCACCGCCAGCTGCTCATGGACCTGTCCCTCAACCTGCGGGCGGTGGTGGCGCAACGCCTGGTGCCGGGCCTTGCGGGCCACTTGGTGCCCGCCACCGAGATCATGCTGCTCACGCCCTATGTCGCCGAGCTGATCCAGAAGGGGCAGATCGACGAACTCAAGACCGCCATCACCCGCAGTGGTGAGCAGGGCATGTGGAGTTTTGATCAGTCACTGCTGGGTATGGTGGAGGCGGGTGCGATATCGCCCGAAGAAGCCATCGCCAACGCCGACAACCGCACCGATGTGCGTTTGCGACTGCGGCTGGCCGCCGGTGCCTCGCTGGGCGGTGAGGGCATGCAGATGGCGCCGGAGGAATCCCCGCCGGACGACCCACCGCCCACGGCGCATCGCTAGCCCTCGGTGACCTGCTTGAGTCTGTGGGTCCGTGTGTTGTCACCCTGCAGCTGTCTTCACCACGGCATACCGCTCCAACGTGCGTTGCCTTGCGGCATCGTGCTCCACCACGGGCAAGGGGTAGGTGTCTCCCAGGCGCACGCCAGCTTCCTGCAACTCCAGCGGGCGCGCCAGCCAGGGGGCGTGGAGTGCCTTGGTGGGGAGCGCTGCAAGCTGGGGTAGGTAACGGCGGATGAACTTGCCCTCCGGGTCGAACTTCTCGCTCTGGCTCACAGGGTTGAAGATGCGGAAATAGGGCTGGGCATCACACCCGCTGGAGCTGGCCCACTGCCAGCCGCCGTTGTTGGCGGCCAGGTCGAAGTCATTGAGGTGCGTGGCAAAGTAGGCCTCGCCGCGGCGCCAGTCGATGCCCAGGTCTTTCACCAGAAAGCTTGCCACCACCATGCGCAGGCGGTTGTGCATGTAGCCCGTCTGGTTGATCTGCGCCATGGCGGCATCCACCAGCGGGTAGCCGGTGCGGCCCTCGCACCAGGCGGCAAACAGGGCATCGGCCCCGGGGCCGGTCTCCCAGGCGATGGCGTCGTAGGCCGGTTTGAAACTCTGGCCCACCACATGCGGGTGGTGGTGCAGGATCTGGAAGTAGAAGTCCCGCCAGATCAGTTCGCTGAGCCAGGTCGTGGCGCCCGGGTTGCCCTCCAGCATCAGGCGGTGCGCCGTGCGCGCCAGCAAGCGCGGCGAGATGGTGCCAAAACGCAGGTGCACGCTCAGGTAGCTGGGCCCTTTCACCGCTGGAAAGTTGCGCGTGTCCTCATACCGCTCGATGCGGCCGAGAAAATCGTCGAATAACTGCTGTGCGCCCTGGGCGCCGGTGGGCAGGCGCAGCTGGGACAGCGCTGTGGGCTCAAACCCGAGGTCCTGCAAAGTGGGCACCGGCTGGCAATAGGCTTCCGGTCGTGCGGCCAGATGGTGGGCGTGGCGCTCCACCGGATAGCTCTTGAGCTGGAACACATCGATCTTCTTGAGCCATGCATTCTTGTACGGTGTGAACACGCTGTACGGGTTGCCTGTCTGCGTCAGCACCTCGCTGCGCTCGAGCAGGGTATGGTCTTTGAACGTGTGGAAGGCCTTGCCTGCGGCCGCCAGGCGCGTGCGCACCAGGCGGTCGCGGTCCAGCGCCTGGGGTTCGTCATCGTGGTTCGCAAAGACCGCCTGCACGTCCAGGGCGTTGGCAAGTGCCGGAATGACCTCGCTGGCCACCGCGTGCCACACGATGAGGCCTCCCCTTTCATTCCCCGAAAGTGCGCGCAGGGTTTCATCTAGCTCCACCAGCGACTCCCGGATGAACTCCACCCGCCGGTCGGCGCGGGGCAGGGCATCGAGGATGTCCTTGTCAAAGACAAAAGTGCAGAACACCTGCTCGCAGCGCGTCAGCGCGTGGTACAGGGCCGCCTGGTCGTGGGCACGCAGGTCGCGGCGGAACCAGACCAGGCCACGGGAGTAAGTGGGCTCGGGGGAGGGGGGCATGTTCACCGTTAAAATTGCGGGATGTCTTTCGATTCTGCGCCCATCAACCTGACGCATCACTTCCTGATCGCGATGCCCGGCCTGGAAGATGAGTCTTTTGCGCGCAGCGTCGTCTATCTGTGTGAGCACAGCGAACGCGGTGCGCTCGGCCTCATCATCAACAAGCCCACCGATATCACCCTCAAGGGCCTGTTTGACAAGGTGGACCTGTCGCTGCGCCGCGAGGACCTCACCAAAGAGCCCGTTTTTCAGGGCGGCCCGGTGCAGACCGAGCGCGGATTTGTGCTGCACGAACCCATGCTCATGGACAAGGGGGAAACCGACGAGTCGGCCTACGCCTCCACCATGACCATCCCCGGTGGCCTGGAGATGACCACCTCCAAGGACGTGCTCGAAGCGCTTTCCACTGGCGCAGGTCCCCGCCGCGTGCTCATCACGCTGGGGTATTCGTCCTGGGGCGAGGGGCAGTTGGAGTCTGAGCTTGCCGAGAACGCCTGGCTCACGGTGGCCGCCGATCTGTCGGTGATCTTCGACACGCCCGTGCCCGAGCGGTACGACCGAGCCCTGTCGCTTCTGGGCTTGCAGGCCTGGATGCTGTCGCCCGAGGCGGGGCACGCATGACTGGCGCGCCCGCTCAGTCCATCCAGCCGCCAGCCGTTCCTGCGCATTTCCAGACCTTTCTTGCTTTTGACTTTGGGCTCAAGCGCACGGGCGTGGCCTCGGGCAACCGCATGCTCAAGAGCGCCACACCCCAGCGCACCATCCAGGCCGAGGGCGACGCCCGTTTTGCCCAGGTGGCCGAGCGCATCAAGGAATGGCAGCCCGATGCGCTGGTGATCGGCGTGCCCTATCACCCCGACGGCGCGAGCCACGAAAACACTGCACGCGCGCTCAAGTTCGGCCGCCAGCTGCGCGGGCGCTTTGGCTTGCAGGTGTTCGAGGTGGACGAGCGCTACAGCACCACCGAAGCCATTGCAGGTGGTGCCAAGGATGCCGACGCGGCCTCGGCCTGCATCATCCTGGAACAGTTTTTGAGGAATCTCCCATGACCACCCCATCCCCCGGAATGTCCGGCAGCCTGGTGCTTGATGCCGAGGCGCTGTACCGCGAACTGCTGCGCGGCGTGCGCAGCATGTTGACTCCCACCACGCGCCTGGCGGGCATCGCTTCCGGCGGCGCCTGGCTGGCCGAGCGCCTGCAAAAAGACCTGGGTCTGGAAGGCCCGGCCGGTGTGTTGTCATCGGTGATGCACCGCGACGACTTCGCCCAGCGTGGCCTGTCGGCCAGTGCGCAGACCGCGCTGCCGTTTGACGTGAACGGCGCCGACGTGCTGGTGCTCGACGACGTGCTCTACACCGGCCGCACCATCCGCGCCGTGCTCAACGAGCTGTTCGACTACGGCCGCCCCGCCAGTGTGCGCCTGGCCGTGCTGGTGGACCGTGGCGGGCGCGAGCTGCCCGTGCAGGCCGACTTTGCTGCGGCCCGGGTGGCCCTGCCGGTCGCCCATTCGCTGGCCCTGGCGCGTGGCGACAGCGGCACCTTCCAATTCCAAGTCCAAGACAAAGACTAAAGAGGCCTGACCGTGCTGCACAAGCGCAATCCCCAACTCAACGGCAACGGCGAACTCATCCACCTGCTGTCCATCGAGGGCCTGCCGCGCGACATCGTCACGCACATCCTCGACACGGCCGCCAACTTCGTCAGCGTCAACGACCGCGAAGTCAAGAAGGTGCCCCTGCTGCGCGGCAAGAGCGTGTTCAACCTGTTCTTCGAGAACAGCACGCGTACGCGCACCACGTTCGAGATCGCGGCCAAGCGCCTGTCGGCCGACGTGATCAACCTTGACATCGCGCGCAGCTCGGCCAGCAAGGGCGAGTCGCTGCTCGACACCATCGCCAACCTGAGCGCGATGGCAGCCGACCTGTTCGTGGTGCGGCACAGCGAGTCCGGCGCACCGTACCTCATCGCGCAGCACGTGGCGCCGCATGTGCACGTGATCAACGCCGGCGACGGACGGCATGCCCACCCCACGCAGGGGCTGCTCGACATGTACACCATCCGCCACTACAAAAAGGACTTCAGCAACCTCACCGTGGCCATCGTGGGCGACGTGCTGCACTCGCGCGTGGCGCGCTCGGACATCCACGGCCTGACCACCTTGGGCTGCGCCGAAGTGCGTGTGGTGGGTCCGCGCACCCTGGTGCCGTCGGACATGGCGCAAATGGGCGTGCGGGTGTGCCATACGCTTGAAGAAGGCATCAAGGATGCCGACGTGGTCATCATGCTGCGCCTGCAGAACGAGCGCATGAGCGGTGCGCTGCTGCCGTCCAGCCAGGAGTATTTCAAGAGCTTCGGCCTCACGCAGGAAAAGCTGCAACTGGCCAAGCCCGACGCCATCGTCATGCACCCCGGACCCATCAACCGTGGCGTGGAGATCGACTCCGCCGTGGTGGATGGCAAGCAGAGCGTGATCCTGCCACAGGTGACCTTCGGCATCGCGGTGCGCATGGCTGTCATGTCCATCGTCGCAGGGAACGAGGCGTGACCTCGGGGATGAATACTCCTGTTTTCATAGCTGTTCGTGCTTATAAATCAAGCGCTAACAGCCAATTTGGCTTGAAATCATGAAGATACTGATCCAGAACGGCCGTGTGATCGACCCCGCCTCGGGCCTTGACCAGACCTGCGACATCGCGCTGGCGGCGGGCCGCATCGTGGGGGTCAACCGCGTGCCGCCCGACTTTGCGCCCAACCGCACCATCAACGCTGCCGGCTGCATCGTGTTGCCCGGCCTGGTGGACCTGGCCGCGCGCCTGCGCGAGCCCGGCCACGAGCACGAAGGCATGCTTGAATCCGAAATGGCCGCCGCCGTGGCCGGTGGCGTGACCAGCCTGGTCTGCCCGCCCGACACCGACCCCGTGCTGGACGAGCCTGGCCTGGTGGAGATGCTCAAGTTCCGCGCCGAGAAGCTGCACCAGTCGCGACTGTTCCCGCTGGGCGCGCTCACGCGCAACCTCGCTGGCGAGGTGCTGACCGAGATGGCCGAGCTGACCGAATCCGGCTGCGTGGGCTTTGGCCAGGCCGAGGTGCCGCTGGCCAGCACCCAGGTGCTGCAGCGCGCGCTGCAGTACGCCGCCACCTTTGGCTACACGGTGTGGTTGCGCCCGCAAGAGATGCACCTGGGCAAGGGCGTGGCTGCCAGCGGTGCGCTGGCCACGCGGCTGGGCCTGTCGGGCGTGCCCGTGGCGGCCGAGACGATTGCGCTGCACACCATTTTTGAACTGCTCAAGACCACCGGCGCGCGCGTGCACCTGTGCCGCCTGAGCAGCGCTGCTGGCGTGGAGCTGGTACGCCGCGCCAAGGCCGATGGCCTGAAGGTCACGGCCGATGTCAGCATCAACTCGCTGCACCTCACCGAAAACGACATCGGCTTCTTTGACAGCCGCGCGCGCCTGACGCCGCCCCTGCGCCAGCAACGTGACCGCGACGCCCTGAGCGCGGCGCTGCTCGACGGGACCATCGATGCGCTGGTGTCCGACCACACCCCGGTGGATGAAGACGCCAAGACCCTGCCGTTTGCCGAAGCCGAGCCCGGCGCCACGGGTCTGGAGCTCCTGCTGTCGCTGGCGCTCAAGTGGTCGCAAGACAGTGGTGTGCCTTTGCAGCGCGCGCTGGCAGTGGTCACGGCAGAGCCCGCACGCGTGCTGGGCAACGCGCTGGGTACCTTGCAGGCCAGCGTCGGCCAGATCGTGGAAGGTGGCGTGGGCGACCTCTGCATCTTCGACCCGCAGGCAGCGTGGACGGTGCAGGACGACGCGCTCGCCAGCCAGGGCAAACACACGCCGTTCTCGGGCTACGAACTGCCCGGCCGCGTGCGCATGACCCTGGTCGGCGGACAGGTCGCTTTTGACCGCAGCTGAGACGGCGCGACGCTGCGATAGCGAGGCCCGGCCGTGAAGTTCCTGCGCGCCAGTTGGCGCCTCTTGCGGCTGCTGGGTCACATCGCCAAGGGCCTGTGGATTGTGGCGCTGCGGTTTCCGTCGCTGTCGCCGGACCAGCAACACGCCCGCGTGCAGGCGTGGTCGCTGGAGCTGCTGGCCCATGCGGGCATCAGCCTGCACATCCTGGGGCAGCCCCCGGTGACTGGCCCGGTGATGCTGGTGGCCAACCACATCTCGTGGCTCGACATCCCGGTGATGCATGCGGCGCGGCACTGCCGCTTTGTCTCCAAGTCCGACGTGCAGGCCTGGCCGCTGATCGGCACCCTGGCCACGGCGGCGGGCACGCTCTACATCGAACGCAGCTCGCGCCGCGATGCGCTGCGCATGGTGCGCTCGATGCAGGAGGCGCTGGAGCGCGGCGAGGTGCTGGCCGTTTTCCCCGAAGGCACCACGGGCGACGGGCGCGAGATGCTGCCCTTCCACGCCAACCTGCTGCAGGCC
This sequence comes from Acidovorax sp. GW460-11-11-14-LB4, assembly GCF_059423685.1. Lineage (NCBI taxonomy): Bacteria > Pseudomonadati > Pseudomonadota > Betaproteobacteria > Burkholderiales > Comamonadaceae > Acidovorax > Acidovorax sp. GW460-11-11-14-LB4. The sequence continues at coordinate 26,567 of NZ_JBWKYJ010000050.1, forward strand.
GCCGTGGCTGCAAAGGCGCCCGTGCAGCCCGTAGGCCTGCGCTTTGCCGACAAGGCCACGGGCGCCACCAGTTTTGCTCCCAGCTACATCGGCGACGAAACCCTGGTGGGCTCGATCTGGCGCACGCTCAGCGCCCCGCCCATCGAGGCCGTGGTGCACTACGGCCCCCCGGAGCTGGCAGGCGAGCGCGACCGCCGCACCTGGACGCAGCACCTGCACGACACGGTCGATCAGCTGCGCAAGGCCTGAGAACGCACACAGGATCCCTGGGTTCCCAACGAGCTGTCTTTGTGCGGCAAAAGCGTGCATATTCCACGCTTTGGGCCCTGCAGGTGGTCGTCCAGGTGGTCTGCGCGGCGCAATGTCCCGTATCGTCCGCGCTTTCCATTTGCCTGCGGGTCATCGCAGGCCTTTGCACACTGCCGGGAGGGCACCATGAACCTGATTGAACGCGCCAAAAGCATTCTTCTGCAACCCAAGGAGGCATGGGCCACCATCGATGCGGAGGCCACCGACACCGCTACCCTGTTCACCCGCTACGCCATGGTCCTGGCCGCCATTCCGGCGGTCTGCGGTTTCATCGGCATGTCGCTGATCGGCTTTGGCGGTTTTGGGGTCACCATCCGCGTGCCTTTTGTCTCCGGGCTGGTGAACATGGTCGTGTCATACGGGTTGAGCCTGGTGGGCTTGCTGGTGCTCGGTTTCATCATCGATGCGCTGGCGCCCACCTTCGGCGGGCAAAAGAACGCCATCCAGGCACAGAAGGTGGCGGTGTACGCCAGCACGGCCGCCCTGCTGGGTGGTGTGTTCAGTCTGCTGCCATCGCTGGCCATGCTGGGCCTGCTGGCGGCGGTGTACTCCATCTACCTGCTCTACACCGGCCTGCCTGTGCTCATGCGCAGTGCGCCCGAAAAGTCGGTGGGCTACACGGTGGTGGTCATCATTGCGGCCATCGTGATGGGTGTGGTCATCGGTGCCGTCAGTGCGCTGTTCATGCCGCGCAGCGGTGCGCTGTTTGGCGGTGCCGATGCCCCTGCCATCACCATGAACACGCCCGCTGGCAAGGTGTCCATCGACACCGCCGGTCTGGAAGCTGCCGGCAAGAAGATGGAAGAAGCCGCCCGCAAGATGGAAGAGGCCCAGAAGAGCCAGGATCCGGCCGCCATCGCAGCCGCCACGGGCGATGCCGCCAAGGCCGCTGCGGGTGTGCTGGGTGGTGGTCAGGCCATTGCGGCCCAGTCGCTCAAGGCGGCCCTGCCCGAGAAGCTGGCGGGCCTGCCCCGCACGGGTTTTGATGTGCAGGACGGTGCAGCCCTGGGCTTGCCCACCAGCCAGGCCAGCGCCCAATACGGCAACGACGACAAGCAGCTGCGCCTGGAGATCGTGGACGTGGGCGGCCTGGGGCAGATGGCGGTGATGGCCATGGGCATGGCGCAGGGCGAGAAAGAAGACCAGACCAGCGCCGAAAAGACGTGGCAAGAGGGTGGCCGCACCCTGCACCAACGCTACGACAAGGATGGCAGCCACGCAGAGTTCAAGACCATCCTGAAGAACGGCCTTGTGGTCAGCATTGAGGGCGACAAGATCGGTGTGAAAGAGCTGCGAGGCCTGATGTCGCAGGTGGACCTGAACGGGCTGGAAGGCCTGCAGCGCAAGGGCAAGTCCTGAGCGGAAGGGGATTTGCTATTGATTCAATAGCATTCAGGCGTGTTCGACTAGCGCATCCGGCCGATTTTGATTCCATCACCCCCTCAGCCACGTGGAAACGTCACCACGTGGTCCACCTGGGCACGGATGCCGATCCACTCGCCCAGCGCGTGGTCGTGGTGGCTGGGCACATGGGCCAGCACCGTGTGGCCACTGGCCAGGCGCAGGGTGTACAGAAACTCCGACCCCCGGAACGACTTGCGCACGATTTGCGCCTGCACGGGCGCGTGGTCGTCGTGCACGATGTCGTCGGCGCGCAGCAGCACATCACATTCACCCGCAGGGTAGCTGCTGGGCAGGGGGCACTCATCCAGGTCAGTCAGGTCGCCCAAGGGTGTTTGGGCCACCACGTTGTTGCCGCGCTGCACCAGCGTGGCGGGGGCAAACACGCCGTGGCCGATGAAGTCGGCCACAAACCGCGTGGCGGGGCGGTGGTACAGGGTGTAGGCATCGTCCCACTGGTGCAGGTGGCCTTCGTTCATCACGCCAATCACATCGCCGATGGCAAACGCCTCGAACTGGTCGTGCGTCACAAACAGCGCCGTGGCGCCTGCGGCCTTGAGAATGCCGCGCACCTCGTGTGCCAGGCGCTCGCGCAGGTCCACGTCGAGGTTGGAAAACGGCTCGTCCAGCAGCATGAGCTGTGGGCGCGGCGCCAGCGCACGCGCCAGCGCCACACGCTGCTGCTGGCCGCCAGAGAGTTCGTGCGGGTAGCGGTGCTCGCTGCCCGTCAGGCCCACCAGCTGCAGCACCTCGGCCACCCGCGCGGCCTGCTCGGCCTTGGGCAACTGGTGGATGCCAAACGCCACATTGCGGCCCACCGACAGGTGCGGGAACAGCGCGTAGTCCTGGAACACCATGCCGATACGGCGCAGCTCGGGTGGCACGCTCAGGCGGGCGCTGCTGACCACGCTTTTGGTGAGGCGGATTTCGCCCCCCGTCACGGGCTCCAGCCCGGCCACGGCGCGCAGCAGGGTGGTCTTGCCGCAGCCGGAGGGGCCGATCAGCACGCCGATGTCACCCGCTTTCAGGCTGAGCGTGACGCCTTGCACGGCGGCCTGTGCGCGGCCTGCGTAGTGCACTTCGAGTTGGGAGACCTCAAGAAACATATCTGTGCATTTTAGGCGGGGTGGAGTGAATGCTTAAAATTCGCATTTGCATTCCTGGGTGCTGCGGTGCCCATGCCTTTCGGCAGGTGTGCGCTTTCTTTCCTCTGCCGAGCCCATCGCCTTGCGCCGCACGCCGTCTTCTGTCTTTCGCAGCATCCCGCTGATCCTGTTTGCAGGCTTTCTGGCCTTGCCGGTGCTGGCGGTGCTGGCGTCGTGGCTGCCGTTCTCGCCCACCGGGCAGGGCGATGCGCAGACGGGCGCCATCCTGCGCGAAATGGCGGCCACGGTGCTGCCCGGCTATGTGTGGACCACGCTGTGGCTCAGCGTGCTGGTAGCGTTGGGCGCGGCCGTGGTGGGCACGCTGGCGGCGGCGGCCGTCACGCTGTTCGACTTTCCGGGCCGCCGCACCTTTGAATGGCTGCTGCTGTTGCCGCTGGCGATGCCCGCCTACGTGACGGCCTACGCCTACACCGACTTTCTGCAGTTCAGCGGCCCGCTGCAGGTGGGCCTGCGCAACACCTTCGGCCTGGAAGGCCGCCTGCTGCCCGAGGTGCGCAGCCTGGGCGGCGCGGTGTGGGTGTTCATCTTCTCGCTCTACCCCTACGTGTACCTGCTGGCGCGTACGGCGCTGGGTGAGCGTGCTGCTCACCTCATGGAGGCCGCACGCCTGCTGGGTGCACCGCTGCCGCGCCGCATCCGCGCCGTGGCCCTGCCGCTGGCACGCCCGGCCGTGGCGGCTGGCGTGGCGCTGGTGCTGATGGAAACCCTGGCCGACTTTGGCGTGGCCAGCTACTTCGGCATCCAGACCTTCACCACGGGTATCTACAAGGCCTGGCTGTCCATGGACAACCGCCTGGCCGCCGCGCAGCTGGCCACCATGCTGCTGGTGGTGGTGATGGCGCTGCTGCACCTGGAGCACCGCGCGCAAAAGCGCATGCGTTTTGCCACCGGCGGCGGGCGCGCTGGCTCGGCCGAGGCGCAGCCGCTGCGGCTGCATGGTGCGCGCCGGTGGGCCGCCTGGGCGGTCTGTACGGTGCCAGTGGTCATGGGTTTTGTCGCCCCGGTGGTCTTCATGCTGCGGCCGCTGGCGGCCGACTGGTCGGTGCTGCCGTGGGAGCGGTTCATGGAATGGGCCTGGCACAGCGTGCGCTTAGGATGCATCACTGCGGCGCTGGCCGTCGCCATCGCGCTCGCTCTGGCTTTTGCGGTGCGCCGCCAGCCCGACGCCATCACGCGTGGCGTGGTGCAGCTGGCCAGCGTGGGTTATGCCGTGCCGGGCGCCGTCATCGTGGTGGGGCTGTTGTTGCCCGTAGGCTGGCTGCAGGCGGCCATGCCGCATTGGGGTGTGGGCGCGCTGGTCACGGCCACGGCCTTTGGCATTGTGTGGGCCTACTTGGTGCGGTTTTGTGCAGTCGCCCTGCAATCCATGCAGAGCGGCTACGCGCGGATTCCGCCCAGCCTGGACGACTCTGCCCGCATGCTGGGCATGGGCAGCGCAGGCCTGCTGGCACGCGTGCACTGGCCGCTGCTCAAGCGCTCTACCGCCGCCGCAGCGCTGCTGGTGTTTGTGGATGTGATGAAGGAGCTGCCCGCCACCATGGTGCTGCGCCCCTTCAACAGCGACACCCTGGCCGTGGTGGCCTACCAGCTGGCACGCGACGAGCGCCTGGGCGAGGCGGCATTGCCGTCGCTGGCGCTGGTGGCGGTGGGGCTGGTGCCGGTGATTTTGCTCAGCCGTACGTTGCGCAGCCGGGCGTAGACCGAGGCCACAAAGCAGCCGAGGCAGAGGGGGAAGGGGGCGTTGCTGATGCATAGCCTTCCCAATTCCCCTGACAGATCGCTCCAATCTATCGTACCGCTGTCCTTGCCCTGGCGTCACTGCATCGGGTGGATGGATCCCATGTACTGACCGCCGCGCGAGTCACTGGGCAGGCGCACTATCAACGTACGGTAAGACTTGTAGTTGCCGTCTTTCAGCTCATCTCCAACCCAGACAATCCATTCTTTCTGCAAGCGTCTACCACCAAATTCGTTGGCCGGGCGCTTCACCACACCGACGATCTTCAGGCTGAAGAATTGTGTGCTCGTTTCGACCTCCACCGTGTCTCTGGTCATCGTCACTTTGCCCGAGGCCAAAAGAGTGTTGAGCGTGTGTGTTTGACCGTCGGCCCGGTTGCGCAGCGATGACGGGAAGGTGCGCATGTCCAATCGCTCGAAAAGCGTTCTGGCCACGTTGGCAGGCAAGGATGCTTGGGTCACGATGAACGGCTGGAGGCCGAGCATCTGAACTGCGTCGCACACCAAGTATTCACTGCGAATCTCAGCACTGCGTGTGGATTCGTCCGGCGCAGTGGAAGACAAAAGGTTGGAGTACTGCGCGCAGTTATTTGCCACGCCCCCGTTGTCAAACAGCAAAGCGGTCCTCGGGGCAAAAAGCGCCATCTTCAGATCCGTCAATGCGGCAGTCAAAGCAGGGTTTTGTGTGCTTACCTGGGTGATGGCGTGGTGAGCGGAATTGCTCACCGCATGCGATGCGGCCAATGAGAAATAGAGAGTTATTGTCGCAGTGAGCCAAAATTTCTTCACTTTATGTTCCCAATAGCGTGTGGCGTCCCCTGCCTGCCGAAATACCATCATCACGCTGGCGAGGCGGATTGTCGCCGTCGGCGCTGGTGCCTGTGATTTTGCTCAGCCGTACGTTGCGCACCCGATACTGACGCCACAACACTTTAGGACCCTACCAGTCCCTACCAGCAATAAACTGCTTACTGAAGCTCAGTGCCCTGGTTGCGCGGCAGGGTCAGCGTGAAGCGCGCGCCTTGGCCTTCTGCGGATGACAGCGTGAGCGTCCCCCCCATCAGCACCGCCAGCGCCCGCGACAACGCCAGCCCGAGGCCCGTGCCGCCGTGCTGGTAGCTCACCTGGTCGTTGCCTTGGCGAAATTTCTCGAAGATCGTTTCGTGCAGGTGCGCCGGAATGCCCGGGCCGGTGTCCACCACATGAAAGCGGACGGCGTCGTTGCTGGCGTCCACTTCGATGGTGACCGAGCCTGCGGTCGTGAATTTCATGGCGTTGGACAGCAGGTTGTTGAGCACCTGCTTGAGCCGCAGTCCGTCGCACATCAAAGTGTGGGGGGCGTCTGGGGCAATGCGCACATGGAGCGCCAGGTTCTTGTTGGCGGCCGTGACGGCAAAGAAGTCGGCGGTGGACTGAACAATCTCGGCCACGTTCTGTTCGGTGGGGAGATGGGGCATGGCGCCGGCTTCTACCTTGGCCAGGTCCAGGATCTCGGTGAGCAGGGCATTGAGGTGGTCGGCTGCTTTGCGGATCAGTCCCGCCTGCTCTTTGTATCGGGGCTGATCCAGTCGCAGTTCCATCAGCTCGGCAAACCCCCGGATACTGGTGAGGGGGGTGCGCAGCTCGTGCGACACGGCGGCCAGGAACTCGCTCTTGGCCTGGCTGGCAGAGCGGGCCTCGGCCTCGCTGATGCGCAAGGCGGCATTGGTGCTTTCGAGCTTGCGCACGCTGCGCACGAAGATGATCGCTGCACCCACCAGCGCCACACTGAACAGCGCCATGGTGAACAGGGCCACATTGCGGCTGGCGCGCCATTCCTGCAAGGCCTCGTCGGTGCTGGTGGCCACTACCACCATCAGAGGGTAGGTGCCAACACGGCTGTAGGCATAAATGCGTTCGATACCGTCGATGCCACTGGAGCGCACGTAGTGGCCGCTGGGGCCGCGTTCTTCTGCATTGTTGTCCGGACTGCGCGGCACTACGCTTCCCATTCCGACACTCTGTCCGCCCATCACTCTTGCACGGATGGTGCGGTCGTTTCCGATGAGTGTTACGACACCTGTTTGCCCCAGTTGGACTCCCCGGTATACATCCTCGAAGTAACCTGGGTTCACCGAGGCAACGATCACGCCTGCTACGCCGCCGCCAGCGTCTGGAATCTTCCGCGACAACTGGATGGTGGCCTTGCCAGACACCTTTCCAATCACGGGCTTGCCCACAAACAGTCCGCTAGGCGTCTGCTGCAGGCGGGCCGCCTCTGACGTGTTGGGGTGGAGGTGCACCTGCACGTGCTCACGCTCTGACAGGTCAACGTGACCCGTTTTCTCGCCGGTGGGGTCGATGTTGCTCCCAATGAACCGGCCGTCGGGGCCAACCAGTGAGAGCTGGGTCAGGATCTGAGGAGCGAGCCCGGTCTCGTTGGCGAACCGCGTGAAGTCTGCCTTTTCAAAATCGTTGGCCTGCACAGCGTCACGCATCCGAAGGGTCGATTGGTCAACGGCGGCCATCACCCGCACGGTCTGCTCGCCCAGGCTGAGGGCGAGATTGCTGTTCTGGCGAACCTGCGCGTTCATGGCATCGCGCCGTGACACATCCATAAGAAGAGCCACGGTACCCCAGGCCATGAGCAAGACCAAGGCGGTACCCCATGCCACCATGGAACGCAAAGGCAGGCTGGATGGCCGCTTGAGGCGCGGTGCCGCAATGCTGGTGGCTGACAGCTCGGGGGCGATGGCGGAGGGCGGTGTAGGGGCCGTCATGGACAAATGTTTCCAGGCGCAACTACAACCATCATAGGCGCGCTCCGCGACTAGGTCACTGGCGGCTGCCGCGGCACTGCGGTCCTTGCAGTTTCGTACCCAGCCTGCGCCACCCCAGTATGACGCCTGTCACGCTCATCACCGCCCCACCCAAGCTCAGCGCGATGAGCATCACATCCCAGAGCGGTCTGCGCTCCAGCAGCGGCAGCCAGTCCCAGCTGTGCAGCATGGCAAACAGCCAGCGGCTCGTGCGGCGGTGGCTGTCGGTGCGGCCCAGCACGGCGCCGGTGTGAGGGTCGATGTGCACCCAGGTGGCGTGCGGGTCGTCGAACACCACGCGTAGCGCGGGCAAAGGCTTCTCGGCGCCGCCAGTCATGGTGTGGGCAGCGCGGTCGTAGTAGTGCAGGTCGTAGGCGGTCAGGGTGTCGGTGCGCACCACCGCGTGGGGCAACAGGCGCGCGGCGGCTTCGGCCACAGCACCCGGGGCCCACACGTGCGCGGCGGCGGTGATGACGTCCAGCACCGTCGGGGCGCCTGTGGGGCTGTGGGCCAGCACCAGCGTGTGGCCGGCATGGCGCACCCACCGCAGTTCACGGGTGTTGGGCGACGCCGCAGAGAGCAAGGCTTGCACCGCTGCTGCCTGCGCGGGCACTTGCAGGGGCCCGCCATTCATGGCCTGCTGGCGCAGTGGCATTGCGCCGCTGTCGAAAATTTTCCACGGGTTCATGGACATGAGGCCGCTGAAGATCCAGGTGAACGTGATGACCGCAAATACCAGCCCAAACACATGGTGCCAGCGCATCATGTAACCCCTGTACGGCGTGCGCGCGCCCGTCTTGTACCGGCCCCGGAAGCGCCAGCGCAGCACGCCCACCACCGTGCCCGTCACCGCGAGCACGATGCCTGCGATGGACAGCCAGTTCACGATGTCCGTCCAGTAGTCATTGAAGACATTGCCCCGGAAGGGGTAGAGCCAGTGGATCCAGGCGCCTGCGTAGTTCCAGGCGCGTTCCTGCAGCGGTGCATCGCGCACCACCTCGCCGGTGGTGCCCGACACATAGACCACGGTGCCCGCGCTGTCGCCCAGGTGCAGGCGGTGCAGGGGGCGGTGCACATCGAGTGCGCGCGAGTGGGTGAAGGCGTCCTCGTCGATGGTGCCCTCGTAGTCGATGGACGGGTTGGCTTCCTGTGCAAAGGCGCGGGCCGAGGCGATGGCGTGCGTGGCGTCCACACGCTGCAACCGCTCGCCGGTGATGGCGTCGATGACCGCAGGCGCAGGTGCCCTGCGCGGGCGTGGCGCGGCGTCGCCGGTGGGTACTGCGGGCACCACGAGGTACACGGCGCGTCCGCCGGTGGCCACCGCCAGCCGCAGGTCCTGCAGCGGGCCTACCAGGCCCGCGCGCTGCAGGGCATCGGCGGGTTCCAGCAGGCGCTTGGGGCCTAGCATGGTGCTGCGCAGGGGCGGCAGATGGGCAAGGCGCTCGGCCTGCGTGAGCTTTGGGTAGCCCACGTACATCATCACCACGCCCGAGACGAACCACATGGCGAAGAAGGCGCATAGCAACACGCCCAGCCAGCGGTGGACGAGGTACAGCCAGCGTTTGGCGTGTGGCATGTCCGGTGCTCCGCCTGCGTCAGAACGCGGTGTGCAGCGTCACGTCCAGCGTGCGCGGTGCGCCCAGGTAGACCTGGTCGCGCGTCTCTGCCGCGTAGATGCGGTCGGTGGCGTTGCGCACGCGGGTGGTGAGCGTGGTGGTCTTGTTGATCTTCCAGGCCAGGCCCAGGTCCAGCAGCGTGTACGACGGCCAGAACTTGGTGTTGGCTGCGTTGCCGTACACCTTGCCCACATGGCGCACGCCCGCGCTGGCCGTGACGGTGGGTGTGATCGCGTACGAGGCCCACAGATTGGCCACCTGCTGCGGAACCAGTTGGGGCACATTGCCCGCGCGTGAGACACCGCCCTGCACAAAGTTCTCGTACCGCGCGCGGGTCAGCGCCAGGTTGCCCTGCAACTGCCATTGCGGCGTGGGCCGAATGCCAGCCGACAGTTCGATGCCCTTGGACGACTGCTCGCCCACCAGCACTGTGAAGTTGGGGTTGGACGGGTCTTGCGAAGCGATGTTCTTGCGGCGGATCTCAAAGGCCGCGACCGTGGCGCTGCCCTTGCCGTCCCAGAAGTCGAACTTGCTGCCCACCTCGATCTGGCGGCCCGTGGTCAGTTCGCTGTTGTTGCGCACATCGGCAAACGAGGCCGAGGCCAGCGAGCCCGATGGCGGGTCGGCCGCGTTGGAGGCCTGTGCATACAAGTTGGCGCCGGGTGCAATGTCCCACACCACGCCCAGGCGGCCAGTGGTGGGGCTGTAGCTGCGGCTGAAGGTGGCGGGCGCGGTGGCTGTGACGGCGCGGCGGTTCACCAGGTCGAGATCGATGCGCTCGTGCCGCAGCGCGGTGATCAGATTCACTCCAGGCACCACGGCCGTGCGGTTTTCCAGGTACAGCGCGGTGTTGGTGATCTTGTTGTCCTTGTCAGGGTTCAGGACGGGTGACATGCCGGGAATGTCGAAGAAGTTCTCGGTGGAGAAGTGGTAGGGGTTGACCGTGCCCACGGTGACCGAGGGGCCGAACGGGAAGCGCGTCTGCTTGTTCACGCTCACGTCCAGGCCAAAGGCCCAGTCGCTCTTTCGGCCTGCGAGCTGGCCTTGGTACGTGCCCTCCAGCCGGTCGCCCACCAGCTGTTGGTCGTGGCGTTGCAACAGCGGGGACGTGCGCGTGACCGCAGTGTTGGTGGCATTGAAGGTGTAGGTCTCCACGTTGCGGTAGTCGCGCAGGGCGTCGTACACGTAGAACGTGTTCTTGAGCTGCAGCGCATCCGACACACGCCATTGCGCCACCGAGCGCAGCCATTGCACGCGCTGCTCGTACATCCCGTCGGCGCTGTTGTAGTTCTTGAAGCGCGTGGCCGGGTCGATGGCCAGCGCGCCCACGGCGGGGTTGAGCACCGGTGTGCCCCAGTACGGGCGGTCCACGTGGTCCCTCTGGTATTCGTAGGCCAGTGTGTGCGTGAAGCCGCCGCCCAGGTCGGACAGCAGCGAGGTCGCCAGTTGGGTGGACTGTGTTCTGGTGCCTTCGATCCAGCTGCCTGCGTTGCGGTGGTTGAGGTCGATGCGCGCGTAGTGCGCAGGACCTGCGCTGCCATCGCCGCCTGCAATGCGGCGGTTCAGGCCTACCGACACTTCCTTCAGGTCGTAGGAGCCCAGGCGCAGCTGGCCCTCGGTGAAGTCGCTGCGCTCGGCCGCCTTGGTGATGTAGTTGATGGAGCCGCCCACGCCGCCCGATCCGTACAGAAAACTCGACGCGCCGCCGATGGCCTCGACCCGGTCGTAGATCCAGCTATCGACCGCGCGTGTGGCGCTGCCGTACTGCGGGTTGATGCCGTTGTACAGCTGCGCGACCGAGTTGCTGGTGAAGCCCCGGTAGTGCGCGGACATGGAGCCCGGCGCGTTGTGCGCCACCACGCCCGGCACGGCGCGCAGGATCTCCTGCGTGTCTTGCGCGCCGCGTGCGTCGATGGTGGCGCGGTCCACCACAGTGACGGAGGCGGGGTTCTCGCGCACCGTCAGACCCATGCGGCTGCCTGTGTCCACGGGCGTGTCCAGGTTGAGTTTGCCGTTGGGCGATGCGGCGGCATCGACCACATCCACGGCCTGCATTGTGGGTGGGGTGTTGGTCTGTGCGTGGGCTGCGACAGACGACAGTGCGCAGGTGGCAAGTACGCCAAGGCACAGAGGGGAAAGGGGCAGGCGCGGCAAGGCCGCAGCGCTGCGCGAAGCAAAGGAAATACGGGACATGAAAACGCTCTTGTCTTGAAGCGACAGCGCAGCCACGCCCGCGTGGGGTGCACGCAGGGCTGCGCCATCTGGAAACCAGCGGGAACGAGGCAGCACCCGACCACCAGGTACCGGGCACTGCCAACAAGCTTCAGATCAAGAGCGCGATGGGGGCCCGCGTGCGGGCAGGGGGGCTGCAGTGACGGCCGCAATGCGGGCGGCCTCGACGGGCTGCAGCGCATGGGCCAGGGGGGGGGGCGGCAGCACGGCGG